>CALWSX010000077.1 GCA_944384285.1 uncultured Lachnospiraceae bacterium | reverse complement strand
GTAAATGTGCTTGATGAAAGTGGGCAAGGTAGCTCAATCCATAGTTTATCAGGAATACAATGGGTTATAAATAATGCTAAAAAGTTAAATATAAGGGTTATGAATTTGTCTATAGGTACAACTGATGATTCAGTTAATATGCCTCTTTTAAAGGCGATGGAATCAGCAGTAGATAATGGAATAACAGTGGTTTGCGCCTCATCTTCAAGCCGTTTTTATAATAAAAGAGCTATTGAAATTTCAAAAAAGATTATATCTGTTGGAATTTTTGAAGATAATATAATAAACAGAAGACAAAATTATGACTTAACTGCTCCAGGAATAGAAATAATATCTTTAATATCCCCAAGTTTTAGAAAAGAGGCACAAAGACGAAATAAAAGAATTATTTCAAAAGGATATGTAAAAATGAGCGGTACGTCTATGGCAACCCCTATGGTTACGGGAGCAGTTTGTATTATGTTACAAAAAAATCCATATTTAACACCTATTGAAATAAAAAGGGTACTTTTAAAAACTGCCGGAAGAAACTCTCTTTTAAATATAAATGAAGCATTAAAAAATATTTAACTTCTAAATAGTTAAGTAGAAGAATAGATTTTTATATATACAAAATTTTGCTTTGTTTATTTGTCTTATTGAAAAAGCGAGTTATGGAGGGGAACAATTATGAATAACAATTCGTACTTTGAAAATAACATTATCAATCTTGAGGGGGTAGTGTTTAAAGAGTGTGAATTCAGTCATGAGATTTACGGCGAAGGTTTTTATAATTTTGTGCTAAAAGTTAAGAGATTAAGTGATAATTATGATTATATTCCTATCACTATTTCAGACAGATTAATGGAGATTCGTGATATTACAGAAGGTCTTTTTCTTAGAATAAAAGGTCAGCTAAGAACTTATAATAATTATAACAGTAATAAAAATAAACTTATCCTTACTGTTTTTGCAAGAGAAATAGAAGTGATGGAGGATATTTCTAAAAAGAATATAAATGATATAGAAATTATAGGCTTTTTATGTAAGATGCCACTTTTCAGAACAACACCTTTTGGAAGAGAAATTACAGATATTTTGGTTGCTGTAAACAGAGCTTATGGAAAATCGGACTATATCCCTTGTATTGTATGGGGAAGAAATGCAAAATTTGCAAATTCTTTGGCTGTTGGGGATAATATAAAAATAAAAGGCAGACTTCAAAGTAGAAATTATCAAAAAAAGACTGATGAAACAGTAGAAGAAAGAACTGCTTATGAAATCTCTGTTTCAAAAATTGAAATATTAAAAAGAGCGGCAGAAAAGTAAAGGATTATGCTAATTTTTGAAATTATTGACAATTTGTTTTTTGTTTAGTATTATTATTAGGAATGTTGTAGTAAAATATTTACTAAATGTACATCTGATAAAATAGCTTTCTTTTGGGAGTGATATAATGCAAACCGGAAGTATAAATTATTATTATGGAAAAGGAAAAGGAAAGACTCTTCTTTGTATAGGTCAGGGAATCCGTTATGTTTCAAATAACAAAGTTGTTTTTATGATACAATTTTGTAAAAGTGTTTTTTCAAATGAAAAAAATGTTTTTGATTGTATGGAACCTGATTTTAAAATATTTAAGTTTGATAAATGCGGAATTGATTCTGTGGAAAAGAAAGCAGAAACAGATGTTGCTTTTTGTTTTACAAAAAAAATACTTGAAACAGGAGAATGTGATGTTTTAATTCTTGATGGAATTTTAGATGTAATAAAACTTGGATATATAGATAAAGATGTGTTTATACAAGAACTTTTGGAAAGAAGCGATGGTATAAATGTGTATATTACAAGTGAGGAAGCAGATCAAGATATTCTTAAAATATCAGATTATTCAAGTGAAATAAATATAAAATAAATGTTTAGGGCTGTTTTATTTTTTAAAACAGCCTTAATATAATTTATTTAATTGACAAGTATTTAATATTTGATTTATAATTTCTATAGTTTTCTGCGGGTATGGCGAAATTGGTAGACGCGTATGGTTCAGGTCCATATGGGATTTTCTCATGCAGGTTCGAGTCCTGTTACCCGCATTATAATTACACAAAAAAGAGGTAAAATAATTTATATTATCTAAAGATATTAAAAAAGTATTGGATAAATGGTTATAAGAAAGTCTTTTCTTTTAACCATTTAATTTTTATATGAAAAAAAGGAATTTTCTTTTAAAGAAAATTCCTTTTTTTGATTTTTAATAATTACATAAAACGAGGGCAGTTGCCGCCTTCTTTAAGTTCTTTGAAGATAATGTTTGTAATGTTCTGGTTGCTAGCTGCACATGAAGGACACTGACCTGGAGCAACTTTGAATTTTTCAATAATAGCATCAAGTGAGCAAGCACCATCATGATTATAACGACATGTTTTTGTTTCGCAGTTATCGATTGTGTTCATTGGTAAAACCTCCTATATTAAAATAATCACTTTTTAATTTTTTATACTTTTATTATATATTGAATTACAAAAATAATCAAGTAAATAAAAAATATTTTTAAAAGATAATAATTTTCCTAAATAAATTTTTACATAAAACGAGGGCATTCTCCGCCTCTTTCAAGCTCGGAAAGAATCATTGTTGTAATATCTCCACCTGTTGCACATTGTTCAGCATTAGCTCTGAAATTTTCAAGTACTTCATCAAGAGAACATTTACCTTTTTTGCAGTAGCGGCATTTTGTATTATCGCAATTTTCAACCTTTTTCATAAAAAATCACTCCTTTAAATATCACAAGTTAATCGTTAAACTTAATTATACATTACACATTTTAATTTTGCAATAATATCAAGATTATCTTTATAAATTAGAATATCTTTTTGAAAACAAGCATAGTTTATATCAGTAATAAGAATTTGAGGTGATGCTATGGAAGATGAATTATCCCGCAATATAGAAAAGATAAACACATTTTCTAAGATGATGGGAAATAATAATGAAATAGATTCACAACAATTACATAAAATGATGAAAGTTGCGGAAATGTTTAATAAGACAATGAATAAAAAGGAGGCTTATGAGCTTACACAAATGGCATCTGATGATTTTTTGTACAGATCAAAACAGATGCAGATTATAAATGCAGCAATTCCATTTATAGATGCGAATTTTAGAAAATATGCTTTAATGTTTCTTAAATTTATGGAAATAAATAATCTTGCATCAGGAACACAAATAAGCATTAAAGCAGCAGAAGAAAAATATTCTACAGAAGAAAAAAGAAGAGCAATGTTAAGAAAGATACTTCCAATATTAGATGAAAATGAGAGAAACGAGCTTGAAAAAGCACTTAAAACGATTAAATTTACTGATTTTATAAAAACAATGGGAAATGGGGAGAATATAATTGACAATTAATGAAATGTTAAATAATGATGCTTTTAAATGTATTGAGAAAGAAAAGCTTTGTGTTATGGTTGAAATCTCAAAAAAAATAAATGGAAAAACACCGATGGAAGCCCTTGATATAATTATTTCGTATAAAGATAAATTATCAGGGGGTAGACCTCTTAGTGAGCAGGAAAAAAATGCAATTATGGAAATTCTAATGGAAAATTTACAGGGGGAAGAAAAGCAGAGATTTGTTGAATCTGTAAATATGCTTAAAGACATGGGAAAACTATAAAAAAAGCGCCTGCAATTTGCAGGCGGGTTTTTATAAGTTAATTAGAAACGTGGGCAAGTGCCGCTCTTTTCAAGTTCTGAAAGAATAGCTGTATTAATATCGCTACCCTGGTCAGAAATTGTCTGGAAAGTTTCGAGAACGCTGTCAAGAGAACAAGCTTCATCTTTGTTATAACGGCAGTTATGGTTTTCACATTTTTCTACATGTTTCATAAAAAATCACTCCTTATATTATCAAGTTAATTACTAAACTTTATTATACACCACTTAATTTATTTTATCAACACACGAATAATGCTTTTTAAAGAATTTTAGTTGATATAAAGGAATTAGATGATATAAAGGAATAAGTCGATAAAAATAAAAAGTTAAATATTAAATTTTAATAAAAAAAGCCTGTAAAAATACAGGCATAATTTCAATCCATAAATCGAGGGCAAGATCCATTTTTCTTAAGATCGTTTAAAATAACGGTATTAAGACTTACAATTGAGCGAGGATGATCAGGTTTTAAATTTTTAATAAATCTATCAAGTGTACATCTTCCATTTTTATTATATCTACAGTTAGGATTATTGCAAATATCTATATGCTTCATAAACAGACCCTCCCGATAAATACTCTTATTTTACATAATTATTATACCAAAAAAACCATGTTTTTTCAATAATATATTGCAATAAAAATTTATTCTTATTTGGAATAAAATATAAGTTTTTTTGCCATAATAAGAAAAAAGGGGTGTTGTTATGATAGGAGAAATGGAAGTAAGGATACTTGATGAGCTTGAAAAATTAAAAAAAGAGATTCAGGCTACACAAAACGAATTTAATTATGTAACGGATACAAAATTAATGGAAAGTTATATTTATAAAATGGAGTATCTTAATAGAAGATATGACTATTTTTTAAATCTTGCAAAGGAGAAAAGATTAAAGGCTTTTAAATAAAGGAGGGGATTTCTTTAGAAGGCAATATTATATCTTTTATGCTTACAATATGTTTTGCATCTCTTGCATTTATACTTCTTGCAAAACCTTTAAAATATTTACTTAAATTTTCAATAAACGGAGCTGTTGGTATTGCAGCAATTTTATTATCAAATATTATTTTAAAGCCTTTAGAAATTTATATAGGTGTAAACCTTTTAACGGTACTTTTTGTTGGGGTATTAGGAATACCTGGGTTTGCTTCTTTGATTTTAATAAGCTCTATGATAGGATAGCTATTCAAAATTTTATATAAAAACGTTAAAAAAGAAGGATATTTATCCTTCTTTTTTTGTATAATATAAAATTATTTTGATACTAAACTTGATTTTTAAGATACAAAATGATAGAATTATTTCGTGAAATGAAGCTGGGGGTGCCTTTTTAGGCTGAGAGAAAACTTATGTTTGAAACTCCTATCACTTGATCCGGATAATGCCGGCGAAAGGAAGCTCTTATATGGGAACTCCTTTTTAACGGTATTACTATGCAAAAATACTGTTTTTTTTTATTTTTAGGAGGTAATTAAAATGAAGACAAAAAAATTAACTTTTTCAGCAATGCTTATAGCTATAGGGGTAGTAACATCTCCTATTGTAGCTATACCTGTAGGTGTATCTAAATGTTTTCCTGTACAGCATATTATAAATGTCTTATCAGCAGTTTTGCTTGGACCTTATTATGCTGTAGCAAATGCATTTTGTATTTCTCTTATCAGAAACTTTGCTGGTACAGGATCGTTGCTCGCTTTTCCTGGTAGTATGGTAGGAGCTTTGTTAGCAGGTCTTATATATAAATATACACATAAAAATATACTTGCAGCATTTGGAGAAGTTTTTGGAACCGGAATTTTAGGCGGTCTTTTAGCTTTCCCTATAGCTAAATTTGTAATGGGAAATGAAGTAGGTGCTTTTGCATTTATATGGCCTTTCCTTGTAAGTACAATAGGGGGAAGTATAATTGCATGTATTTTACTTAGAATTAAACATATTTCAGAAATAAAAACAAAAATAAACTAAGTTTGGAGGGATTAAATGAAGAATGTACTTACAATAGCCGGAAGTGACAGCTGTGGAGGAGCCGGTATACAGGCAGATTTAAAAACTTTTTGTGCAAACGGAACTTATGGTATGAGTGTTATAACAGCAATTACTGCACAAAATACAACAGGTGTTTTTGCTATACAGGATATAGATGTTGATATTGTAAAAGCACAAATAGATGCTATTTTTACAGATATTGAAGTTGGTGCCGTAAAGATAGGTATGGTTTCTGTGTCAGATACTATAAATGCCATTGCGGACAAGCTCACAGAATATAATTTTAAAAATATAATACTTGACCCTGTAATGATTTCAAAAAGTGGTTTTAATCTTTTAAATCCAAACGCAAAAGCTACTTTAATAAAAAGACTTATACCTTTGGCACTTGTAATTACACCTAATATTCCTGAAGCTGAAGCCATTACATCTATGAGTATAAAAAATATTGATGATATGAAAAAAGCGGCAGAATTAATATACAGTATGGGTGCTAAGTATGTTCTTGTAAAAGGCGGTCATTTAGAAGATGATGCCACAGATATACTTTTTGACGGGAAAGAATTTACTATGTATCCAATGGGAAGAATAGATACAAAAAATACACATGGAACAGGTTGCACTTTTTCAAGTGCAATAGCAGCAAATATTGCAAAAGGTCAGAATGTAAAAGAAGCTGTAAAAAATGCAAAAGAATATATAACAGAAGCAATTTTGCATTCTATAGAGTTGGGAAAAGGCGTAGGCCCTACAAACCATTTTTATTCACTTTATAAGAAAGCGGGATTAGATGTACAATAATCTTTTTTCAGATATTTTAAAAGAACACAATAAAATACAGATTAAAAAACCTCTTATTCATCATATTACAAATATGGTTACAATGAATGACTGTGCAAATATTTCAACTGCTTTAGGTTCACTTCCTATTATGGCAATAGATGTTAATGAGGTTGCGGAAATAACATCTAATTCAAACGCACTTGTTCTAAATATCGGAACGCCTAGTGACGAAAGATTTTTAGCAATGAAATTAAGCGGGATAGAAGCTAATAATAAAAATATACCTATAATACTTGATCCTGTAGGTGTTTCTTCATCTTCATACAGACTTAAAAAAGTCAATGAACTTTTGGAGGTTATAAAACCGTCTGTAATCAAAGGAAATCTTGCAGAAGTTATGGCTCTTTGTGGATATAAATCCCAAAAATCAAAAGGTGTCGACTCATTTGAAGAAGATAACTTTGAAAAATATGCAAAAGAACTTTCTTTAAAAACATCATCTGTTGTAGTTATAACAGGAAAAGAAGATTTTATTTATGATGCAAGAACAAATAGAAGTGAAAGTATTAAATTTGGAACAGAAATGATGAAAAGTATCTCAGGCGGTGGCTGTATGACATCAAGTATAATAGGTTCATTTGCTGCCGTTATGCAGGAAGATATATTTTTATCAGCTGTTTTAGGTACAAGCTTAATGAACATTGCAGCTTTATGCACTATAAATAAAGATAAAGAAATGGGAAGTGCTACTTTTAAAATAGGGCTTATAGACAGTATTTATAATCTTAATAAAACTTTAGATATAGCAAAGAGGTATTTATGAAAGAAAATATATATGAATTATATCTTGTAACAGATGATAAAAAACTTTTTGGAAGAGATTTTTTTGAATGTATAAAAGAAAGTGTTTCAGGTGGAGTTACACTTGTCCAGCTTAGAGAAAAAGAATCTGAAGGCAGAATTTTTTATGAAAAAGCAGTAAAACTTAAAAAAATACTAGATGAACAAAACGTACCTCTTATCATAAATGATAGAGTTGATATAGCTTTGTTAGTAGATGCGTTTGGGGTACATTTGGGACAAAAAGATATACCTGTAAAAGAGGCAAGAAGAATTTTGGGTAAAGATAAAATAATAGGTGCTACAGCAAATACAGTAGAGCTCGCAAAGAAGGCAGAAGAAGAAGGCGCAGATTATATTGGAGCAGGAGCATTGTTTTATACTGACACAAAAGATAATACAAAAAGCTTATCTATAGAAGAGCTTAAAGATATAGTAAATGCTGTAAATATTCCTGTTGTTGCTATAGGAGGAATTAATAAGGATAATGCTTTTAAACTTGAAAACACAGGTATAAAAGGAATTGCGGTTTCTTCTGGTATCATGGGAGAAAATGATATTAAAAAAGCAGCATTTGAACTTAAAAAATTTAGTTTTTAGTATTGTAAAAGCCTTTTAAATTGATTTAAAAGGCTTTTGTTTTTAAAAATATATATTATGTTAATTGGGATAACATTTTAATGAAAAATTTAAATATATTGGTAATAGAGTCTTTTATAATGATATGTTTCTTATAAATAATTACAAATGAACGCAAACATTTTACAAAAAGTATGAAAAAATTTAATAATTTTTATTAAATTTATCACGTTAATACATTAAATAATACATTTTATAAATTAACCTGTAAAAATATCCATAAAGAGATATTATAAAAAAGCATTTAGTGTTTAAATTTCATACTAAACGAATTTGCATAAAACTTTCATTATAAAAATTTAGTTGAAAGAAGAAGTCTTTTGATTTATACTATCGTTATATTTAAAATTAAGAGGGTAAAAAAGATTAAAAAAGAATATAAAAAAATTCTTTGTAAACGGAGGGACATTATGTCAAAATTAACTATACCGGAAAATTATACACCTGTAATTGATTATATGGAAAGCCAAAGAGCTATTAAAAAAATAAAGGACTTTTTCCAGCAAGAACTTGCTTATGGTTTATCTTTAAGAAGGGTTTCTGCGCCTTTATTTGTACTTCCTGAAACAGGGCTTAATGATAACCTTAACGGCCATGAAAGAACTGTTAAATTTACTTTAAGCGATATGAGAGAGGCTAATGTTGAAGTTGTACAGTCTCTTGCAAAATGGAAAAGAATGGCTCTTGGCAAATATGCTATACCTGCAGGTCATGGTATATATACAGATATGAATGCTATAAGACGTGACGAAGAACTTGATAATCTTCATTCTATATATGTAGACCAGTGGGACTGGGAAAAAGTAATAACAAAAGAACAAAGAACAGAACAGTATCTTGAAGAAACTGTTATTACTATTTACAATGCTATAAAAAATTTAGGTGACTATGTAAACAGACTTTACAGAGGACTTCAGACAGAAATACCTAACGAAATTTATTTTGTAACAGCACAGGAATTAGAAGACAGATGGCCTGACAAAACACCTAAAGAAAGAGAAAATCTTATTGCGGAAGAAAAAAGAGCCGTATTTATTAAAAAAATCGGTGGTGTTATGGCTTCAGGGGAAAAACATGACGGTAGAGCTCCTGACTATGATGATTGGGAATTAAACGGCGACATAATACTTTGGAACGAAATTTTAAACACAGCTTTTGAAATTTCATCTATGGGTATAAGAGTAGATAAAGACGCAATGGACAGACAGCTTAAAATTGCAAACGCAGATGAAAGACGTGAACTTCCTTTCCATAAAGCTGTTCTTAATGATGAACTTCCATATTCTATAGGTGGGGGTATTGGACAGAGCCGTCTTTGTATGTTCTTTTTAAGAAAGGCTCATATAGGAGAAGTACAAGTTTCTGTATGGCCTGATGAAATGTTTGAAGAATGTAAGAAAAATAATATTTTCCTTTTGTAATACATAAAGATAAGGGGTTTAGTATTAATATGCGGTTAAGTTTTTGTCCGCTTGCAAGCGGAAGCAGTGGAAATAGTGTTTTTTTGGGAACTAAAGAAACAAAAATCCTTATAGATGCGGGCTTAAGCGGGAAAAAGATAAGTGAAAATCTTTCAAAAAAAGGTATAGACTGTAAAGATGTAGACGCAATTTTTATAACTCATGAACATAATGACCATATTAAAGGTGCGGGTATTCTTTCAAGAAGATATAATATACCAATTTATGCAACACCTGGAACATGGGACGGAATGAAAAATGAATTAGGGGATATAAGTCCTCAAAACATAAAATATGTTTATGCAGAGGAAAATTGTGTTATAAATGATATTTGTTTAAAACCTTTTTTAATACCGCATGATGCAAATGAGCCTGTTGCTTATAATATTTTTTTAGTTAATTTAAAAGCTACAGTTGCAACAGATATGGGACATATCACTAAACCTATACTTGAAAAACTTAAAGATTCAAATATTCTTCTTTTGGAAGCAAATCATGATACTAAAATGTTAAAAGAAGGCCCATACCCTTTTTATTTAAAAGAAAGAATACTTGGGAAATTTGGTCATATTTCAAATGTGGTTGCCGGTAAGGTTTTAAGAGAAATATTTAATGAAAAGCTAGCACATGTATATCTTGGTCACTTAAGTGAACAGAATAATAGTCCAAAGCTTGCTTTTGATACTGTAAAATATATTCTTGAAGATGAAGGCATAATTGTTGGCAGAGATATAAATATAGAGATGGCTAACAGATATGATGCAAGTACAAAGATAGAGGTATAATTAATGAATATTACACTTATTTGTGTTGGAAAATTAAAAGAAAAATATTGGCAAGATGCAGTTTTGGAATATACTAAAAGAATTTCAAGATATTTTAAAATAAATATAATTGAGGTTTTGGATGAAAAAACACCGGATAATCTAAATGACGGAGTTGTTAAAACCATAAAGAAAAAAGAGGGAGAAAGAATATTAAAACATATTTCAGAAAAAGATTTTCTTATATGTCTTGATATAAAAGGCAAGAAATATTCCTCAGAAACTTTTTCCGAAACTTTTTCGGATATTTTAAATAAAAGTGTATCAAATATGGTTTTTGTAATAGGTGGTTCAGTCGGAATAAACGATGATATTTTAAAACGAGCTGATTTAAGACTCAGTTTTTCCGATATGACTTTTCCTCACCAGCTTATGAGAGTAATTCTTTTAGAGCAGATTTATAGAGGAATAAAAATTATGAAAAATGAACCTTATCATAAATAATAAAAACTTATAAAAAGCTGTTTTAAAACAGCTTTTTTTATTTAATACGAATGTTATTATTAAACCTAATTAAGATTGAATAAATAATGTCACTGTGATATAATTTTTTAGTTAAGGAAGTTTTAAACAAAGACTTTCATAAAAAATCAATAAATATACTTTATAAAAGATATATGGTAAAATTTGTTGTTTTATGTTCTATGATTTTATTAAATAAGTTTTGATTTACAAACTAAATTGTAATATACTAATATTGCAAAGTTTATTCATTAGGAGGGGAAATTTATATGAACCTTAGCGTACTTTTAAATGAATTGGAATATGGATTAGTGCAAGGTGATAAAAACCTTGAAATAAATAAAATAGAATATGATTCAAGAAAAATATCAAATGGAGACGTTTTTGTCTGCATAAAAGGATTTAATACAGACGGACACAAATATGCACAAAAAGCTATAGACCAAGGAGCTTTGGCGCTTGTTTGTGAAGATGATTTACAATTTGATGTGCCAGAAAATATTACAGTTATAAAGGTGTCAGATACAAGAGATACTCTTGCACGCCTTGCTGTAAATTATTACGATAGTCCTTCAAAAAAGCTTAATTTAATTGGGGTTACAGGTACAAACGGAAAGACAACAACAACATTTTTAATTAAGTCTGTATAGGATAACCGCGGTAAAAAAGTTGGTATTATAGGAACTATAGAGAATAGAATAGGCGATAAAGTTATTCATGCCGAAAGAACTACACCGGAAAGTACAGAAGTTCAGGCTCTTTTTTCTGAAATGTTAAAAGAAGGTGTTACAGATACTATAATGGAAGTATCCTCACATTCTCTTTCACTTAAAAGAGTTGCTTACTGTAATTTTGAAACAGCAATTTTTACAAATCTTACACAGGATCATCTCGATTATCATAAAACCATGCAAAACTATATGGAAGCAAAAGGCATATTGTTTGAAATGGCAAAAAATGCGGTAATTAATATTGATGATGAAGCCGGTAAATATATGATAGAAAAAGCCAGGGGCAAAAATATACTCACAACAGGAATTAATAATAAAGCTGATATTACAGCAAAAAATATAGAAATTTCTGCTGATGGAGTAGTTTTTAATATGGAATACCTTGGAAAAATTTATCCCGTATCTTTAAATATACCTGGAAAATTCAGTATATATAACGCCCTTGGAGCAATAGGTGCTTGTATATTTATGGGTATAGATATAAAAGATATTTTGGAAGGGTGAAAACAAAATAAAGGCGTAAAAGGAAGATTTCAAACTGTAAAATCTCATTTAGGATTTAATGCGATTGTAGATTATGCTCATACACCTGATGGTCTTTTAAATATTTTAAATACAGCAAAAGAATTTGCAAAAGGCAGAATTATAACAGTATTTGGTTGTGGCGGTGACAGAGACAGAACAAAACGTCCAATAATGGCAGAAGTAGTAGGAAAACTTTCTAATTTTGCAATTATAACAAGTGATAATCCAAGAACAGAGGACCCTGCCAGAATATTAGATGATGTAGAAACAGGCATTGTTGATACAAAATGTGAATATACAAAAATACAGGACAGAAGAGAAGCTATAATTTTTGCTGTAAATATGGCTAAAAAAGATGACTTAATTGTTATTGCGGGGAAAGGCCATGAAGATTATCAGATTTTTGCAGATAAAACAATTCATTTTGACGACGTAGAAGAAGTTACAAATGCTTTTTCAGAACGTGAAAAACGTGAGAATAAATAAGGAGATAAAAAATGATTAAGTTTACAATATCCGATTTAATTTTATCTCTTAAAGACGAGTTAAACGGGGATTACATAATAGATAATGAAAATATATTAATACATAATATAGTTACTGATTCCAGAAAAATTGAAAAAGACGATTTGTTTGTGCCTATAAAGGGCGAAAATTTTGACGGACACGACTTTATAGAAGGTTCTTTTGAAAAAGGTGCTGTATGTGCCTTAAGTGAGAGAAAAGACGATAATTTAAAACAAAACGTTATATATGTAAAAAGTACAAAAAAAGCACTTCTTAAAATTTCTGAATATATAATGGAAAAGCTTAATATAAAAACTATAGCTGTTACGGGGAGTGTTGGAAAAACAACTACAAAGGATATGATTTATTCTGTTGTAAGTCAGAAATATAATGCGCTTAAAACAGAGGGTAATTTTAATAACGATATTGGTCTTCCTCTTACAGTTTTCAGACTTACAGAAGAAAACAATGCGGCAATTTTGGAAATGGGAATGAATAATTTTTCCGAAATTCATGTTTTAAGTAAGGTTGCAAAACCGGATATCTGTGTTATTACAAATGTTGGGGTTGCTCACATAGAAAATTTGGGTTCAAGAGAGGGCATTTTGAAAGCAAAATCAGAAATTTTTGATTTTGCAAAAGATGACTTTAAAGCTGTTTTAAACGGCGATGACGATATGCTTATTACTCTTTCAGATAAACTTAAATCAAAAGTTCTTTGGTTCGGTATAGAAAATAAAAATGGAGTTTTTGCAGATAATATTATAGACAAAAAAATATTTGGCATGAAAGCAGAAATACATACGGAAAAAGGTAGCTTTAAAGTAAATATTCCTGTACCAGGTTACCATAATGTTTTAAATGCGCTTTGTGCTACTGCTGTAGGAATACTTCTTGATATAGACCTTGATTTAATTAAAAAAGGTATTGAAGATTTTACACCTGGAAAAATGCGTATGTCTGTAAAAAAAGTTAATGAAAATCTTACAGTAATAGATGATGTTTATAACGCAAATCCTGTTTCTATGAAGTCTTCCATAGATGTTTTGGCGTCATGTGACGGAAATAAAATTGCAATACTCGGAGATATGTTCGAACTTGGAAAAGAAGAAGGAATGATGCATAAAGAAGTAGGTGAATATGCTGCAATTAAAGGCATAGATACTTTAATATGTATAGGTAAAATTTCAAAAGAAATGTATAATGGAGCAATAGAAAAAGGTCATAAAAATGTCCTTTACTTTGAAACACAAGATGAATTTTTAAATGAAAGTGCAGATAAAATTGATTTTAAAGGAACGGTTTTGGTAAAAGGCTCAAGAGGAATGAAACTTGAAAAAACTGTTTCATATCTGTTAGAGGTGAAATGATGGAAATATTAAAAACAGGAGTTTATGCTATAATTGTGGCATTCATATTAGGTGTACTTATATACCCTATGTTTATACCACTTCTTTATAAATTAAAATATGGTCAGACAATAAGAGATGACGGACCTCAAACACATCTTAAAAAAGCAGGAACACCTACAATGGGTGGGATTGCTATAATTTTAGGAGTTTTAATTACTTTTTTAATATTTTCTAAAAAAAGTATGGCCTTTAGTTATGATGGAGTTATGGTTTTATTTGTAACAGTCGGATTTGGTCTTATCGGACTTATCGATGATTATATAAAGGTTGTAAAAAAACGTTCTTTAGGCTTAAGACCTATGCAGAAGATAATCGGTCAGCTCATTATTTCTGCCGTATTTGTAGCATATATTTATAAAATAAACCTTGGAACAGATATATATATTCCATTTTTAAACGGTATTACACTTGATTTGAAATTTTTATTTATTCCGTTTATTATTATAGTCCTTTTGGGAACAGTTAACGGTGTTAATTTAACAGACGGTCTTGATGGTCTTGCAGGCGGCGTTACTATTATAGTTTCTGCGTTTTTGCTTATGATGACATGGAAATATGACCCATCAATTACACCTCTTGCCGGAGCTGTAATTGGAAGTCTTTTTGCATTTTTAATATTTAATTTTTATCCTGCAAAACTTTTTATGGGAGATACAGGATCACTTGCTCTCGGTGGATTTGTTGCATCTGCTGCGATTTTATTAAAAATGCCAGTATTT
Organism: uncultured Lachnospiraceae bacterium; assembly: GCA_944384285.1. Taxonomy (GTDB): domain Bacteria; phylum Bacillota; class Clostridia; order Lachnospirales; family Anaerotignaceae; genus CALWSX01. The sequence goes on along the minus strand of CALWSX010000077.1, from coordinate 16,479 downwards.
ATAATAATTTTTGGTTTCATATATCTTATAGAAAGTATTTCTGTAATTATTCAAGTTGTATACTTCAAAAAAACACAAAAACGTTTCTTTAAAATGGCACCTATTCATCACCATTTTGAAAAATGTGGCTGGAAAGAAACAAAAGTTGTTTTAGTTTTTTATTTAGTAACAGCTATTTGCTGTCTTTTGGCAATACTTGGAGCAAAAGGCATTTGATTTTTAAAAATTTGAGTTTTGAAAGGAAGTCTTTTAGTTGGAACTTAAAGGTAAAAAAGTACTTGTATGTGGTATGGCAAAAAGCGGTATTTCTGCCGCAAAGCTTTTGGTAAAATTAGGTGCCTTGGTAACTCTTCAGGATATAAAAATAAAAGAAGATGTTAAAGAATTTGAGGAATTAGGCATAGAATTATATATGGGAAAAAATCCGGACGATATTGTTAAAAATTTTGACCTTGTGGTTTTAAGTCCGGGTGTACCTTTTGATCTTCCTTTTGTAGGAATAGCTAAAGAAAATAATATAAAAGTAATAGGCGATGTTGAACTTTGTTTCTGGTTTACAAAATGTATGGTTTATGGAATTACCGGAACAAACGGAAAAACAACAACTACAGCTTTAACAGGAGAAATATTTAAAACACAGTTTAAAAATGTAAAAGTTTTGGGAAATATCGGGAATCCTTATGGAGATGAAGTTTTAAATCTTGAAAAAGATGACGCTGCTGTAATAGAATTAAGCAGTTTTCAGCTTGAAACAATAGAAACTTTTAAACCACATATTTCCGCTTGTTTAAATATTACACCGGATCATTTAAACAGACATAAAACACTTGAAAAATATGTAGAAGCAAAAGAAAATATATTTAAAAATCAAACTAAAGATGATTTTTGTGTTTTAAATTATGAAGATGAATTTTGCAGAAAAATGGCACACAAAACAAAAGCAAAATCTATATTTTTCAGTAGTAAAAATAAACTTGAAGAGGGAATTTACCTTGAAGATGACAGCATAATTATTTCGTATAATGGAATAAATGAAAAAGTTGTTAGTATTTCAGAATTAAACCTTCTTGGGGTACATAATTATGAAAACGTAATGGCTGCGACACTTATATCTTATCTTGCAGGAATATCTCTTGATAACATAAGAAAAACCTTAAGAAGTTTTAAGGCCGTAAGCCATAGAATAGAATTTGTAAGAACATTTGATGGAGTAGATTATTATAATGACAGCAAAGGTACAAATACAGACGCTTCTGTAAAAGCAGTTTATGCAATGGTAAAACCTATAATACTTATAGGTGGAGGCTATGATAAAGGTGTCGAATTTGACGATTATGTAAAGACATTTGAAGGAAGAGTAAAACACTTAGTTTTAATAGGTGATACGAAAGACAAAATTGCAAAATGCTGTGACAAATATAATTTCAGTAATTACTCATTTGCAAATTCATTTGAAGAAGCAATTAGTAAATGTCGTAATATTGCTAAAGAGGGCGATTGCGTATTGTTATCACCTTCTTGCGCAAGTTGGGATATGTTTGACAGCTATGAGCAAAGAGGAGATATTTTTAAAGAAATAGTAAATTCTTTTAATTAAACTTTTTATTAAAAAGGCGGGTGTTCTTCTTTGAACGAGTATAGAAACAGGCAAAAAAGAAGAAGTCAAGGGAATTTTAACCAAAATGAAAAAATCTATTCTTTGGATTCGTATAGAGAAAACTATTATTACGATCAAACCGAAAGATTGCAAAAAAAATCTATATCATCTTATGACAATGTGAAAAATGGAACAATAACAAAAGGTGGAATGGATATTATTCTTCTTTTTGTAGTAATTATGCTCCTTATTTTTGGTGTAATTATGATATTTAGTGCAAGTTATTATAAAGCTATGACAGATAGCAATATTAATAATATGTTTTTCTTTTTCAGAAAACAGTCTATAGTTGCAATAATCGGTACTATAGGTATGCTTGTTGTTTCAAACTTTAAATATACCGGGTTTAAAAAATTGTCAAAATTAATATATATAGGTGCTATTATTCTCCTTTTATCTCTTTTTGTTGTAGGTCAGGCAAGAAATAACTCTACACGATGGCTTGATATTATGGGTATAAGTTTTCAGCCGTCTGAGTTTGCAAAAGTAGCCATGTTTTTATATCTTCCTGCATACATAATTCAGAATAAAGAGAGTCTATATACATTTAAAGGGTTTTTCAGGTGCCTTATTGTTATAGGTATACCGTTTGTAGTTGTAGCCCTTTCAAACTTAAGTAGTGCTTTAATTATAGCTTTTATTGGTGCGGCAATATTATTTTTAGCTGCGCCTAAGTTGAAATTTTTTCTCCCATTTATAGGTTTGGGAGGAGTTGCTTTAGTACCTCTTTTATATTTTTTCAGTTATAGATTAGACCGTATTAAAAGCTGGTTAGACCCTTTTTCCGATGCGGGAGATACAGGTTTCCAGGTAGTTCAGTCTCTTTATGCTGTTGCATCTGGCGGGCTTTTTGGAATGGGGCTTGGTCAAAGCCGACAAAAAACATATATTCCGGAAGTTTATAATGACATTATTTTCTCGGTTATATGTGAAGAGCTTGGACTTGTTGGTGCTTTAATTGTAATAACGTTATTTGCCGTTTTAATATGGAGAGGGATCAAAATTGCAATGAAAGCTCCTGATACATACGGTTGTCTTGTAGCTTCAGGTATAACTGCAATGATTGGTATACAGGCAATTATGAATATTGCCGTTGCCACAAATTCAATGCCTAACACAGGTGTATCACTTCCATTTATAAGTTATGGTGGGTCATCATTGCTTTTTACACTTGGATCTATGGGTATACTTTTAAATATTTCAAGGTATCAAAGAGAGTAAGTATTTTGGAGGAAGATATATGATTTCAAAAACTATTAGCTGTGCTTTGCATGGAATAGATGGGTATAAAATTGATGTTGAAGTTGATATAAGTAATGGTATGCCTATTTTTGATTTTGTAGGTCTTCCTGATTCTGCTGTAAAAGAATCTAAAGAAAGAGTCAGAACAGCAATAAAAAATTCGGGAATAAGTTTTCCTGTAAAAAGAATTATAGTAAATATGGCTCCGGCAGATATAAAAAAAGAAGGCCCTTCTTTTGATTTGGCGATTGCGCTTGGGATACTTTCTTGTATATCAGAAATTCCAAAAGAAAGCCTTTTAAATACGCTTGTTTTGGGAGAAGTATCTTTAGATGGAGCCATAAGGGGTATAAATGGTGTTTTACCTATGGTTTATACACTTTATAATATGGGGGTTAAAAAGTGTATTGTACCTAAGTGTAACGCTGATGAAGCAGCCATTGTAGAGGGTATGGAAGTTATTCCTGTTTCATCTTTGAAAGAGTGTATTTTGCATTTGAATGGAAAGAAAAAAATAGAAAGTCATAAAATTGACATTTCAGAAATTTTTAAAAGAAAAAATAGAGAAAAGCTTTTGGATTTTGCTGATGTAAAAGGTCAGGAAAAAGCTAAAAGGGCTCTTGAAATAGCCGCAGCCGGAGCGCACAATCTTCTGATGATAGGGCCTCCAGGTTCTGGAAAAACTATGCTTGCAAAACGTTTTTCTTCAATACTTCCGGATATTACTTTTGAAGAAAGCATAGAAATCACAAAAATATACTCGGTTGCAGGTTTGTTAAAAGATAAAAGCAGTTTAATTAATTACAGACCTTTCAGAGCGCCGCATCATACTATTTCTGCCTCGGCGCTTACGGGTGGAGGAAGAATTCCGAAGCCCGGAGAAATAAGCCTTTCTCATAATGGGGTTTTATTTTTGGACGAGCTTCCAGAATTCCAAAGGAATGCACTTGAGGTAATGCGTCAGCCTTTAGAGGACAGAGTGGTTACAATTTCCAGGGTTAATGGTACACTTACATATCCATCGGATTTTATTTTGCTTGCATCTATGAATCCATGCCCTTGTGGGTATTTTGGAGATTCGGATAAATGTCATTGTACTTTTAATGAAATAGTAAAATATAATAATAAGATTTCAGGTCCTCTTTTGGATAGGATAGATATTCATATAGAAGTTCCGGCAGTAAATTATACTGATCTCCATTCCAAAACAAAACAGGAAACATCGGAAGAAATTAGAAAAAGAGTAGTAAGTGCACATAATATACAGCTAGAAAGATATAAAAAAGAAAATATTGTTTTTAATTCACAGTTGTCAGTTTCGCAAATAGAAAAATATTGTAAACTTGGGGATGCGGAACAAGAACTTTTAAAAACTGCATTTGAGAGATTAAGTTTAAGCGCGAGAGCGTATCATAAAATACTTAAGGTGGCAAGAACTGTTGCCGATCTAGATGAGAGCGAAGATATAAAAGCAAGACATATTGCAGAAGTTTTACAATACAGAAGCTTAGATCGGAAATATAAATCATAAATATATTTCCCTTAAAAAAGGAGATGTTAAAATAATGACTACAGAATCAAGGAACAGAAGAAGAAAACAATATCAAAAAAGAAGAAGGACAAAAATGCTTATCACGCTATTGATTATATTAATAGCGTGCTTTTGTTTAGCAAAATTTGCTTATAACAAAATAGGTGGAGCCGGCGAGAATACTGTAACCCATGAGATTGGTGAAGAGGTGACTTTTGAAATTCCAAAAGGATCTACAACTTCAGATATAGCGGATATTTTGCTTGAAAATGGTTTGATAGAAAATACAATAGATTTTAAATATAAAAGTAAATCAAATGGATATGATGGTACATTCAACTATGGAACATATACTATAGTTGCAGGTACAGATGAACTTGAAATTATGGAAATTTTAAAACAGGGAGCCAATGTTACAGGTATAAAAGTAACTATACCAGAAGGGTATACCATAGATAAAATAGGAACTCTTATGGAAGAAAAAGAAATTACTACTAAAGATGAATTTGTAAAAGCTGCTAACAGCAGAGATTATGAGTATCCTTTTATAGCAGAAATATCTGACAGAGAAAATCTTCTTGAAGGATATCTTTTCCCTGACACATATTTCTTCAACAAAAATACAGATGCAAAAGTTGTAGTTGATACAATGTTAAAAAGATTTTCAGATGTTATGAATGAAGAGAGAATGAAAAAGGTTTCAGAATCCGGTTATACACTTGATGAGATTGTAACAATATCGAGTATTATAGAATCTGAAATTAAGGTTGATGAAGAAAGAGCTTTGGCGGCATCAGTAATTTATAACAGACTTGAACAAGATATGCCGCTTCAGATGTGTTCAACTGTAATTTATTCACTTGGTATCAGACGTGAAAATTTGACTTTGGAAGATTTGGAAGTGGATTCACCATATAACACATATAAATATCCGGGACTTCCAAAAGGACCAATATCTAATCCTGGAGAGAAAGCCATAGATGCGGCATTAAATCCTGATGATGATGACTATTTATATTTTGTTTTAAAAGCTGATGAGAGCGGCGGACATGTATTTACAAAGAGCTATGACGAATTTTTAGAGGCAAAAGCTCAGTATAAACAGCAGTTCTAAGGAGAAATAAATATATATGGAATATGTAACAGATGATTATATAAATGACTATTTAAGAAATGTACAGCCAAAATATGACGGAGTTTTAGGTGATATTCAAAGAGAAGCAACAGAGAGCAATGTTCCTATAATTCCGCATGAATGTGCAAGATTTTTAAGCACACTTTTATCTTTTATAAAGCCTAAAAATGTGCTTGAAATAGGGACAGCGGTAGGTTTTTCTTCGGGTCTTATGAGCAGATATTTAAGAGAAGGCGGAAAAATTATAACAATAGATAGATATGATATTATGCTTAAAGATGCCAAAGTAAATATAAAAAGAATGAACCTTGAAGATACAATTACTATTTTAGAAGGTGATGCGGCTAAAATACTTCCTACATTAAATGAGAAATTTGACTTTATATTTGTAGACGCCGCAAAAGGTCAATATGGCCAGTTCTTCCCATATTGTTTTAATCTCTTAAATGTGGGTGGAATAATGCTTTTTGATGATGTTTTACAAAGCGGAACTATTTGCAAAAATCGTTTTTCTGTTCCAAGACGCCAAAGAACAATTCATAAAAGGCTTACAAATTTCCTTTGGGATATAACTCATAATGATGCACTTGAAACATCTATAATACCTATTGGTGATGGAATGGCGCTTTGCCATAAAATAAAAGATGCAGTTATGGACATACCTAAAACAGATGTTTTGGATACAGAAGATATAGAATATACGGAAGAAACAAAAGGAGATAAAAATGATTAATAATAAACCGGAATTACTTGCTCCGGCAGGAGATTTGGAAAAACTTAAAATTGCGGTATTATATGGTGCGGATGCAGTATATCTTGGCGGTGAATTTTATGGACTCAGAGCAAAAGCAAAGAACTTCACCAAAGAAGAAATGAAAGAGGGCGTGGAATTTGCCCATAGCCATAATGTAAAAGTTTATGTTACTGCAAATATATTTGCACATAATGATGATTTTATAGGAATGGAGGAATATTTTAAATTCCTTAAAGAAATTGGTGTTGATGCCGTACTTGTTTCTGATTTGGGAGTGCTTTCCGTACTTAAAAAGTCAGTACCTGATATGGAAATTCATGTATCAACACAGGCTAATAACACAAACTATTATGCTGCAAATATGTGGTATTCTTTAGGGGCAAGACGTGTAGTTGTTGCAAGAGAGCTTTCTCTTAGAGAGATAAAAGAAATGAGAGAAAATATACCGGAGGATATGGAAATAGAAGCGTTTATCCATGGTGCAATGTGTATTTCTTATTCTGGAAGATGTCTTTTGAGCAGCTATTTAACAAACAGAGATTCAAATAGAGGGGCTTGTTCTCACCCATGCCGCTGGAAATACAGTCTTGTAGAAGAAACTAGACCAGGAGAATATATGCCTGTTGAAGAAAACGAGAGAGGAACATATATCTTTAATTCAAAAGACCTTTGTATGATTACACATATCCCGGAACTTTTGGAGGCAGGAATATGCAGTCTTAAAATAGAAGGAAGAATAAAAACAGCTTTCTATGTAGGAACAGTAATAAAAATTTACAGAGAAGCTATAGATGATTATTTTGAAGACCCTAAACTTTATGAAAGTAAGCTTTCATACTATATGGAAGAAATTCAAAAAGCAAGCTACAGAGATTATACAACAGGTTTTTATTTTGGAAAAACTGATGAAAATGACCAAGTTTATACAAATAACAGTTATATAAGAAATTATGACTTTATCGGAGTTGCAGTAGAAGACTATAATGAAGAAACCGGATTTGTAAAAATTATGCAAAGAAATAAATTTGAAGTGGGTGACGAAATAGAATTTCTTCGTCAAAAGGGAAGCTCAATTTCTATTAAAGTTACAGAACTTTATGATGAAGATATGAACCCTGTAGAATCAGCTCCTCACCCAAAACAGATTTTGTACCTTAAAACAGATGTCCCTGTAAAAAAATATGATATGCTCAGAAAGGCAGCAGAATGAAAGATATAAAATCTTATATACAAGAAAGACTTTTTGAACTTAAAGACGAAAAATATAAAGATTTTCAGACATCTTTGTGTCCTGGAACAAATAATATAATAGGTGTAAGAACTCCTGTTTTGAGAGAACTTGCAAAAGAAATAATGAAACAGGATTATATGTCTTTTATTACTTCAAAACATACGTACTATGAAGAATATTTACTCCATGCGATTATAATTCCAAAAATAAAGTTTAAAGAAGAACAAGAAAGATTAGGTTATATTAAAGACTTTATTCCTTTAATTTATAATTGGGCAATTTGCGATATACTTGTTTCAGGATTAAAAAGTACAAAAAAGAATAAGGAACTGTATTATGAATTTATAAAACCTTATCTTATTTCAAAAGAAGAATTTGAAATACGTTTTGGAGTAGTAATGCTTCTTGATTATTTTATTGAAGATAAATATTTGAAAGAAGTTTTTGAATTTTTAAGTAATATAAATCATGAAGGTTATTATGTAAAAATGGCTGTTGCCTGGGCTGTATCTGTATGTTTTGTTAAGTATCCGGAAGAAACTCATAAGTATTTGAAAGAAAAAAGACTTGATAAATTTACACATAATAAGTCAATCCAAAAGATATGCGAATCATACAGAGTAAAAGAAGAAGATAAAAAAAGATGCAGAGAATTAAAAATATAGGAGAAATATGAGTTTATTTGTTATTGGTGACTTGCATTTTAGTTATGCAATAGATAAACCTATGGATATATTTGGAGATAACTGGACAAATCACAGTGAAAAAATAATTTGTGATTGGAAAGAGAAAGTTAAAGAAGGTGATACAGTTATTTTGGCAGGAGATATTTCCTGGGCGATGAAGAAAGAAGATGCAAAAGTAGACTTAGATATAATAAATGATTTGCCGGGCAAAAAAGTAATACTTTGTGGTAACCATGACTATTGGTGGTCATCTGTTTCTAAGCTTACATCTTTATATCCTAAAATGTTCTTTTTAAGAGGTAATTCTACAGGATATAAAGAAATAGGAATTTGCGGAGGAAGAGGTTGGATTTGTCCAAATGATGAGACTTTTACAAAAGAAGACAGAAAAGTTTTTAACAGAGAACTTATGAGAATTGAAAATTCAATACAATCTGCATTAAAAAACGGATATAAAAAACTTTATGCATTTTTACATTTTCCACCTACATATCAAGGGGAAAAAGATTCAGAGCTTACACATCTTCTTAATAAATACAATGAAATAGAAAAAGTATTTTATGGTCATATTCATGACGAAGAAGGTCACAAAGCTTGTTTAAAAGGCTTTGTAAACGGAAAGGAATACTATCTTATTTCATCAGATTATATGAATTTTAAACTTTTTAAAATAGAATAAGGTTGTGATATACATGTCAGATAACAGTAAGGTGGCGGAAAAAGGAATTGTCACCGAAGTGAAAGATAAAAATATTATAATTGTAAAAACATTAAGACAGGAAGCTTGTGCAAAATGCAGGGCATGTGTTGCGGGCTTAACTGAAAAAGAAATGTTTATTGAAGCAATAAACAGGTGTGACGCAAAAGTTAATGATGAAGTTCTTATCCAAATGGAAGTAAAAGGGTTTTTAAATGCTGTAATCCTTATGTATGGTGTACCTTTATTGTTCTTGCTTTTTGGCATGAGTTTTGGATATTTGTTTTTGTATAAATTTTTTACTTCTGTTAATAGAGAACTTTTAAGCTTTATTGTTGGAATTTTATTTACTGCAGTAGCATATATAATAATCACTTTAACAGAAAAAAATAGAGCAAAAAAAAGACACCGTCCTGTTGCAGTTAAGGTTCTTGGAGAATAATTATGTATTATGATGAAGCTATTTCTTTTATAAGAGAAAACACAAATAAATATGGAATAAAAGATGCAAAATTTATAAGAAGTATTTTAGCTTTATTGGGAAGCCCTCAGGATAAGCTTAAATTTGTACATGCCGCAGGTACAAATGGTAAAGGGTCAACATGTAAAATTATAAATAATATTTTAATAAGTGCATCATTAAAAACAGGCCTTTTTATTTCTCCTCATTTAATCAAAATGAATGAAAGAATTACTGTAAATAATGAGGAAATATCTGATGAAGATGTTGAAAGCCTCTCGTTTGATATTATGAAAGCGTCAAAAGAATGCGGATATATACCTTCAGAGTTTGAATTTTATACGATTATGGCTATGTGTTATTTCTATGAAAAAAAATGTGACATAGTTGTACTTGAAACAGGGCTTGGAGGCCAATATGATGCAACAAACTGTATTTTAAAAAGCGAAGTTTCTGTTATATGTAAGCTTGGGCTTGATCATACAAAGATACTTGGTGATACAATAGAAAAAATAACAGAAGAAAAATGCGGTATTATTAAAGAAAATTCATGTGTTGTAACCGGGAAGCAGGAAGAAAGTGCTGAAGATATAATAAAAGAAACCGTAAAAAATAAATCTTCAAAACTTTATTTTTCGGAATATAATAAAATTTATGACAGAAAAATTTGTGATAGATACCAACTTTTAAGCTATAAAAATATAAAAGGTATAAAATTTCATTTAAACGGTGAATATCAGCTTTATAATTTAGCTGTTGCCATAAAGGCTATAGAAGTGCTCATTGAAAAAGGCTATAAAATAGATGATTCGGCTATAAAAAAAGGTATAGAATCATCAATTTGGCACGGAAGGTTTGAAATATTGTCTGAAAATCCTGTTTTTATAGCAGATGTTTCACATAATCCTCAAGGTGCTCTTGTGCTTTCAAAATCTTTGAAAGAAAAATATAAAAACAAAAAAATTATTTTTATTATAGGTTTATTAAAAGACAAGAACTTTGAAGGGATTATGGATAATATTATTCCTTTGGCCAAAGACATAATCACAGTTACTCCTGAAAGTGAAAGAGCATATACTTCTTTTGAACTTTCAGACAAAATTCTTTCTGTTTATGGGAAAAATTCATTTTCAGAAAAAACTATTGAAGATGGAATAAAAAAAGCTATGAAAATAGCAGACAAAGATGATGTGGTTTGTGCTTTTGGATCGTTTTATTTTGTTGGAGATGTAATTTCATATTTTGCAAATAAATAATAAGTAAGCTTTTTTAGATGTAAAAGGGGTTTTATTTATGGGTGTATTTGTTATTAAAAGAACTTCTACAGGTTTTAAATTTGATTTAAAAACAGATGAAGGGGATATACTTTCAACATCTGAAGTTTATGTTTCAAAGTCAGCATGTATAAAAGGTATAAAAAGTGTTGTTAAAAATGCGGCTATAGCAAAAACAGAAGACCATACTCAAGAAAATTACACAATAGAGAAAAATCCTAAGTTTGAAATATATAAAGATAAAGGAAAAGGATTCAGATTTAGGCTAAAGGCGAAAAACGGAGAGATAATAACTATTTCCAAAGCTTATGGAACAAAAAAATCTTGTGAAACGGGATTAAAGAATGTAGTTTTAAATGCAGAGGAAAATATAATTGAAGAATAAAAAATCAGGGATTAATCCCTGATTTTTTTAGTATTAAATCTATTTAATTATTAGAGGTTTTTCCCCAACAACTGTATAAATAAATCTTTTAATTTGATATTTGGCAATTACATTAAATTTTGCCTCAATCATCATCTTGGAAATACCATTTTTATTTGTTGTAAAATAATCACCTGATTTCATTAAAGGAAAAATTATATTGTTGTCAATCCAAGCGGCAATTCCGCCTATACCTGTATCAGATAGTATATAAATTCCGTTTGGTTTTAAAACTCTGAAAGCTTCTGCCATCGCTTCTTTTGGATAAGGGTAGTGATGGAAACTTTGACTACAAGTTAAAACATCAAAATAATTGTCTGGAAAAGGTAAGCTATTAGCTTTACCTGTAAGAAATATTGTATTTGGAAGTTTCTTGTTTTTTGCAATTTTTATCATTTCATCTGATAAATCTAACCCAAAATATGACGCAGATTTTTGTTTGTTTAACAGTTCAATTAAATAACCTGTTCCGGTTCCGACATCTAACAAATTGTCATATTCATAATTTTCTAAATATTTTGCAATATCTGCACAGCTTATTTTCCCTTCTTTTGAATAATAAATTGTGTTTTTTTGGTCATAAATTTTGGCTTGTTTATCAAAATGTATTTTTGATAACATTTCATAATCTTTCATAGATTCACCTCTAATATTTTGTAATCAAGTTAAAATTGTTTCTAAAAGGTATATTTGAATCATATAAAAAAGATTGAAATTTTGTATATCATATATTTTAGAATTAAATAAATAATAATAAGCTAACTGCCATTACAACCATTCCTGATATCAAGCCGTAAATTGAGAGATGATGCTCCCCATATTCTCTTGCTGCAGGAAGTAATTCATCAAAAGAAATAAATACCATTATACCAGCAACTCCTGCAAATATTATCCCGAATAAAGTATCACTCATTATAGGCATTAATATAAGCCAACCAATTAAAGCTCCTGCCGGTTCAGCCAAACCTGATAAAAAAGAATATCTAAAAGCTTTAACTTTTGAACCTGTAGCATGATAAATAGGTACAGAAACTGCAATACCTTCCGGAATGTTGTGAATTGCAATAGCAACTACAATAGGAATAGCTAAACTTGGATCTTGTAAGGCGGATACAAATGTTGCTAACCCTTCCGGAAAGTTATGGATTGCAATAGCTAAAGCTGTAAAAATACCTGTACGCATAAGCTTTGCACTATTACTCATTTTATCATTTTCAAGAGATTTTGGCTCGTGAGGATTTTCTTCAGAAGGTATAAGTTTATCGATTATTGCAATTAAAAGCATACCTCCAAAAAAAGATATAACTGTTACCCAACTTCCAAGTTTTTCTCCTAATTCGATTGCTAATGACTGTTTTGCTTTAACAAAAATTTCAATCATTGAAACATAAACCATTACACCTGCGGAGAAGCCTAAACTTACGGATAAAAATTTCTTATTAGTAGTTTTATTTAAAAAAGCCATTGTACTTCCAATTCCTGTTGATAATCCGGCAATTAAAGTTAATATAAATGCGAAGATTAAATTATTATTCATAAAATACTCCTCCTTGGTTAGTCACAACTAACCTTAATTAGATACTATCAGTAAAAATTTTTTTTGTCAATTATGTTTATAAGAATTTATGATAAATTAAAATTTTAGTACATACAAGTTTTAGAATAAAAACAAGAGCCATATTAAAAAAGGCTCTTGTTAAGGAAAATTTATTTATATATATTTATATATTTAATGAGATAAATATTCTTCAATAGCTTTTGAAGCAGTAGCTCCATCTGATGCAGCTGTTACAATTTGACGTAAATCTTTTGTACGAACATCACCTACAGCGAAAATACCAGGTATATTTGTTTTTGTAGTTTCATCTGCAATAATATAGCCTTGTTTATCGAGGTCAAGTAAGCCTTTTACAATTTCACTGTTAGGATTACGTCCTATAGCAACAAAAAGTCCATCAACTTCGATAGTTCTTTCTTCACCTGTTATATTATTTACTACTACAACGCCTGTAAGTTTTTTATCGCTTAAAAGTTTGGTAATTTTTGAGTCCATAACAAGCTCAATATTATCAACATTTTTAAGTTTGTCAAGGTAAATTTTTTCTGCTCTGAATTCATTTCTTCTGTGAATAATATAAACTTTTTTACATAATTTTGATAAGAATGTAGCCTCTTCTAATGCAGAATTTCCGCCTCCTGCAACTGCAACCACTTTATTTTTATAAAGCATACCGTCACAAGTTGCACAGTAAGCAACACCTCTGCCAATAAGATTTGATTCTTCAGGGAGTCCAAGTTCTCGAGGAGAAGCTCCTGTAGCAATAATTACAGTTTTTGCTAAATAATCTCCTTCTGAAGTTTTTAATTCTTTAGTTTTGTCATCGTTTACAGAAATGCTGAAAACTTCACCAAGTATAGTTTCAGCACCATATTTTTCAGCTGCTTCTTTCATTTTTTCTCCAAGCTCAAATCCATCTTCAGCTTCTACAAATCCTGGATAATTTTCAATTTGGCTTGTAGTAGCCATTTGTCCGCCAGGAGAAAGTTTTTCAAATACAATAGTTGAGAGTCCGGCACGTGCACAGTAAAGAGCAGCTGAATATCCGCCAGGACCGCCTCCAACAATAATTGTATCAAGTATTTTATCCATATTTAAGACCTCCTAAATTACACCGTTATCTTTAAGCCACTCATCTATTACAGTTTTAGATTCAGGTGCGATAAGTGGATCACTAGGTTTTCCATTTTTAAATACAAATAAACAAGGAATAGTTAAAACAGTGTAATAAACTTGGAGTTTTTCGTTATCATCAACATTTACTGTATAGATATCAAAAATGCCTTCATTTTTTTCTGCGATTGATTTTAATAAAGGAGAGATACGTTTACAGTATCCGCACCAAGGTGCCCAAAATTCAACAACAACAGGTTTTTCAGATTTTAAAACTTCATTTTCAAAATTTTCACTGTTAGCAACAATAATAGCCATATCGATTCTCCTTTCGCTTTTCGTGTTCTTTTATGTAATAATAGCATATAATTTGAAATTAATATGTGATATTATCACAAAACAAAGTATAAAAATAAATGTCAATAAATAATATATCCTTTTTTTTATTATTTACTATTTATATCTTACGTTAAATATTAACAATTATCAAGTGTTTTTAAAATATGGGATATTTATTTATTATTGTAATAATAAAAAGGTATGATATAATTTATATACAGTTTTATATGCAGTGAAAGGAAAGATGTATGGATAAACTTGGAAAAATTATATTTGTTTCTGTCACGTTAATTATGTTATATGCATTAACACTACTTGCGTTTTCTTTTGGTGGAGCATCAGTTGGAGAAAGAAATGCCATAAAATCGTCTGAAAAATATATCGAAAGAAATTTTCCCGATTTAAACTATGAACTTAATAATTTAAATCATAAATTTGGTGAAGGGATATATGAGGCAGAATATATTTCAAAGAAAAGTAAGGATACAAAATTTGTAATATATGTTGATAACAAAGGCAAAGTTATTGGTGATACATATGATGATATTTTATTAAATACTAAAGAAAGAGTTAATAAAGAAGTTTCAAAAAAAGTAGACGAGATATTGAGAGAAAATTTAAGTTATGACTTTAAAAATATAGACGTAAAATATGTGGAAGAAAATTATGATATTTATTTAGATATGGAAATTATGGAAGATAATTTACCAAAAGATATAAATATTATAATGGAAGTATTTTCTGATGAAACAACAGATGAATATGTATATAAATTAGTGGAAGATATTAATAGAAAAATTCAAGATAATGGTTTTAATGTATATTATTTTGATTTAAAATTAATACCTACTGTGGAAAAAGGATCAGAAAAAGATTTTTATGAAGGAGAAATAGTATATAAAGATATACCTAAAAGTATTATTGAAATTCAGGATCCTGTTAATATAATTAAAAATTATAAAATATCTTAATTTGTTTGAAAAAAAACTAATTTTGTGATATAATAAATTGTTTTGAAAAATAATGGGAGGTGTTTATTTCATAATGAATACAAAATCAAAAAAATTAGCCATTACTGGTATAACAGCTGCATTATACGTTGTTCTTACTCTTGCTATAGCACCGGCATCATATGGACCTGTTCAATTCAGAATTTCGGAGATGCTTGTACTTTTGGCGTTTATAGATGACGATTATATACCTGGAATTTTGTTAGGTTGTATTATAGCAAATTTCTTTAGTCCTCTTGGTATAATAGACGTATTTTTTGGAACTCTTTCAACAGGCTGTGCAGTTTACTTTATGAGAAAGACAAAAAATATGTTTGCAGCTACGCTTCTTCCTACATTTTTCTGTTTTATAATAGGTTTGGAACTTCATATAGTGTATGATCTTCCTTATTTTATAACAACATTAAGTGTAATGGCAGGAGAATTTGGGGTTTGTACAGTATTAGGATATCCTGTTTTAAAACTTCTTCATAAAAATAATAGTATTTTAAGAATTCTTAAAATAAATAAAAAAGCATAATAAAAAGGTTTCCAATAATTTGGAAACCTTTTTTGTTTTTGTATTATAAAATTATTAGATTTCAAGTATTTCTACTTCGTCGCTGTAATCTTTGACAATACGCACTCTTGATATATTATGTTTTTTAAGATGTTCTATTAAATTTTCACGTAGTGAATTTTTAAAATCATCACTTGCGTAATCGTTTATAATTTTGTTCCCAAGTCCAAGTATACTTCTGTTTGATACAGGGTATGTGCAAAAATCTTTTATTGAGCTTTCCCAATAACTTCCGTCTTTTGCAAAGGTTATATCAACAAATTTGTAGTCTCCGTTTTTTTCTTTTTCATAGGTTATTGCTGCAGGCACAAGACCTCCGGAAACAAGTTTAAGTTCATCTCCATATAAAGTGTAACTTGCATTATCTATGACAGTAATTATTTTTAACATATTTTCCTCTTCGTATTCTCCATATACCTTAGCATAGTATATTTCAAACTCTTTGGAATCAGATGAATTATTTGAATAAAGCATGTTTATTGTATCATAAACAAGTTTTAATGTTTTATCCTTTCCGTCATAAGTATAATTTGGAAGTATGATTTCCTTATTTCCATTAACAATATTTGCTTTAAAAAGTATATTTTCAGTACTTAAATCTTCCCATGTAATATTACAAAGGAAATAATGAGTTCCATCTTTCAAAGGAACAATTATTTTATTTTCTTGTAAAGATATTTCTTCAAAATTATTATTTGACATTGAATGTTTTACAGAAATATTTTTAGGAGTGCTTGAACCAAATGTCAATTCTACAGTTGGATTAGCATCAAATGTAGAATTAAAAGAAAATCCTTTTGTTTTATCAA
>CALWSX010000076.1 GCA_944384285.1 uncultured Lachnospiraceae bacterium | reverse complement strand
AAAAATGAAAACACATAGTCTAAATTTTATTAGACTATGTTTTTTTATTAGACTTTTATAGAATATGTATATAATAATTAAATAATAAAATAAAATATGTTGTGTTTTTAAAAATCTATAGTATAATTATAGTAATTCATATAAAAAATCAACAAATTTGTTAAAAAATTTTTAATTTATATGTTTAAATTTTTGGGTATTGTTCAAGGGGAGATTATATATGAAAAAAATATTATCTGTATTGCTTGCAACAACTTTTTGTATTAATACAATTTTACCTGTATTTGCAAATGGGTCGTACACATCATTTTCAGCAAACAGAACTTATACAAATCAATTTGTGGATATAAAAGATTCAGATTGGTTTGCACCGTATGTAAAACAATGCTTTGAAACAGATATTATGTCCGGAAAATCGGATAATAAGTTTGAACCTAATAGCTATTTGACATTAGCTGAAACAATTACATTGTCTGCAAACATACATAGTTTATTTACAACAGGCAAAAAGGTTGCACCTGGAGCAGGAGCTTCTTGGTATACACCATATGTGGATTATGCATTAAAAAATAATATTATTTCTAAATCATACAGTAATTATAATATTTATGCTTCGAGAAAAGATGTTGCAAAAATATTTGTAAAAAGCTTGCCAGATGGAAACCTTTCAAAGGTAAGAGAAATTCCAGATGGCAGTATCCCGGATGTACCTATGTCGATGGACGGTGCAAATGAGATTTATACTCTTTATCGTGCAGGAGTTCTTTCTGGAAATGACAAATACGGAAGATTTTTTCCGGACAATAATATAAAACGTTCTGAAATTGCGATAATTTGTGTATCTATTTCAAATCCTAACGTGCGTAATACATCAGAAGTTAAATGGGAACCTTTAAAAGATACATCTAATGAAGTTGTTTCTCAACCACAAAGTCAGACTTACAATCAGATTTACAATCAAACTCAAACAAATGGAAAAGTTTTGTCGGCTCAAGAAATAGCAGAACGCTATTCGGATTCGGTTTTTTATATAGAAACTTATTCATTTAACGGTTCACTTAGATGTTCAGGAAGTGGATTTTTTATTTCAGAAGACGGTTTAGCAATTACTAATCATCATGTTGTAGAAAACAGTGAAAAAATAAAAATATCAACACCTTATGGATATTCTACATTTGATGTACGTATTATTGATGCAGACTCAGAAAATGACCTTGCACTTCTTAAAATATCCGGAAATAACTTTAAACCTTTTAAGCTTGATTATTCTGTAACTTTAAAACAAGGACAAACTGCGTATGCAATCGGAAGTCCTGTAGGATTGGACAATACTATATCACAGGGGATTATTTCTAATCCGAACAGAGTTATAGATGGACGTGAATTAATACAATTTTCTGTACCAATTACTCATGGAAGCAGTGGTGGAGCTTTAATTGATGGATATGGAAATTTAGTTGGTGTTACAACATCCGGATTTGGTGAAGGAGATGTAAATTTAGCAGTTCCAATACGTTTTATCAAAAATTTAGATAGTTCTAGTAAAGGACCTAATTTTATATATGGATCTTATTACTATCCTGGATTTTCACATGTTTTAGATTTCGGAAAATTTTCAGGAGTAAGACTTATTTATGCTGAAGAAATACCTTTGGGATATAATTTAGTATATGAAGGATTTGATTTTTATAATATTGATGATATGGAAGAAGGAGAGTGTTATGCGTATACTATGTATAATTATGCTTCAGCTCTTCAAAGTGAAGGATTGATATGGACTGATAAATTTACAGATGCTGAATTGGGAATATTCCAAAATGAAACTGAACATGTAAGAGTTCATGCTGATTTGAAGGGCTCAAAGACTATTAATATTACTGTTGAAAAAAGACCTCAGGGTTATTCAGATTTTGGCTATTTGCCAGATTTTGGCTGGTATTCTTCTATGCAGTTAAGTTCTCAACCGGGATATTTTGATGATGGTGCTATTGTATATCCTTATAAATGGTCAGATTATTATGATTATAACACCTTTATGGAAACACTTTTCAGGTATTTTAACCTTTTAGAATTAATAGGATATAAATATGTGTATGGTGATGATGGGAAAATATATATGTTTGAAGGATATGGATTATCAGTTGTAGTTTCAATTATTAGTACCACTGTTGTTGTAGATGTTAAACCTGTTTGATAATTAAAATAAAATACTACTACTTTATATAAATAAGATTAAAAACACACACTTTTAAAGTGTGTGTTTTTTGTTTTTTATTTTATAATCTCAAAATGTTTAATTAAAGCCTCTTTTGCATTTTTTATGTCATTGTTTTCGATTGAAACAACAATATTTTTGTGTATATCCAAAAGTTCTTTTTTAATATTGTTATTAATACATTTAAGTGTTTCGTGGCGGTAGCTTTCTTCAAGTGTTGAAAGTGCTTCCATAATTGTTGTAAAAATTCTGTTATTTCCTAAGGATATAAGGGTTTTATGAAATAAATTTTCGGCTTTTTCAAGCTCTGATAAATTTTCGGCATCTTCCATATTTTGAATTGCAATTTTAAGATTTGCTATTTTGTCACTGTCTTTAAATAAAATTGCATTTTCAAGGGCTGCGATTTCAAGAGTTTTACGAAGATTTAAAAATTCTTCTTTATTAGTTTGCTGTAATAAAAGAAGCATTGAAAATATGGAAGAAATGCCCTCTCTTGAATTATTTATAAGGAAAGTTCCCTGGCCATGTACGCTTTTTATAAAACCCATATTTTCAAGCTGACGTAAAGCCTCTCTTACAGAGTTTCTGCTTAAAGAAAGTTTCTGCATCAAAAATCTTTCAGACGGGAGTTTATCTCCAAGTTTTAATTTTTTTTGTATGATTTGGCTTTTTATAAAATTTAATACAATATCATAAGCACGTACGGAAGGTTCTGATACATTAGATTTACTGTTCAAGTAAACCCCTCCATTCGAGATATTTGATAATAATGTCTACACATCCATCAATTCCTAAAATAGAACTGTCAAGGCAAAGTTCATATCCATCAGATTGTCCCCATGTTTCTTTGGTAAAATACTGATGAAATTCCCTACGTTCTTTATCTGTATCGGTTATATGGTGTTGAGCATTTTTGGTATTTATATTTCTTGTTTCCGAAATACGAATAAGTCTTTTTTCAATATCAGCATGTATAAAAATGCTTACACAATTTTTGTAATTTCTAAAGATTACGTTTCCGCATCTTCCTACAAGTACACCGCCGCTTGTTCCAATCAAATTTCTTATAGCTGAAAATGGTTTATCTGAAGGACTTTTCATAGTTTGATTTATAGCAATAGCAAACAAAAGGCTGTTTACAGGGTGTTCTTCATAAAATGATTTAAGTTCATCATAATGGTCTGTATGTTTGGCAAGATCCATTAATTTTGTTTTGTCATAAAAAGGAAGTTCTAGACGGTCTGCGAGTCTTTTTCCTATTTCGTGACCGCCACTTCCGCATTGACGACCTATTGTAATAATAAGTGGATTTTTCATAATAATAACCCTCCTTTATATCTTTTTACATCATTTGAGCAAAAACAGAAGCAGTAAGTACAGTAAGTAAACCTGCAACAGCTACTGCAAGACTGCTCATTGCTCCTTCTATAGTTCCAAGTTCCATAGCCTTTGCTGTTCCGACAGCGTGGGCAGAGTTTCCAAGAGCGAGGCCTTTTGCGACAGGCTCTTTTATACCGAATATTTTAAAAACTCCTTCTGCAATAACGTTTCCAAGGATACCTGTAATAGTTATAGCGGCAACTGTTATGGTAACAATTCCTCCAAGTTCTGAGGAAACGCCCATTCCTATTGCAGTTGTTATGGATTTAGGAAGTAAAGTTACATAAAGTTCATGTGTAAATCCAAAGAGTTTTGATAAGAAAAATATACCGAGAATATTTGCAAGTATTCCGGACAATATACCTAAAATTACAGCTTTTATATTTTTTCTTAAAAGTTTTAACTGTTCGTATAATGGCACAGCAAGACAAACTGTAGCAGGTGTAAGCAGGTATGAAAGATATTTGGCACCTTCGTTATATGTATCATATTTAATATCAAATATATTTATAAAAATAATTACAAGTACAACTGCTACTAATAAAGGATTTAATATTGCCAAATGTACTCTTCTTTTTATAACAACTCCTATAAAATAGGCTATTAAGCTTATTGATACACCGAAAAAAAGTGATGTTTCAAAAAAAGTAATCATTGTTTATTGTTCCCTCCTCTTCGTATTACAAATTGAGTAACTCTTCCTGTAACAACCATAACAAGAATAGTTGTAACAACGACAGTTATAAAAACAGGTATAAAAATAGGTTTTAAAGTTGGCCAAGCATCGGAAAGACCGACAGCTGGCGGAATAAACATTACAGGCATAATTTCTATTAAAAACAAAGAGGCGTCTTTAATTTGATTAATGCGAATTACTTTTGTACATAAGCATATAAGCATTATGATAAGACCGTAAACGCTTGCCGGAATTGGAAGCGGAAGAACAGCCTTTAAAATTTCACCCACAAGTGAAATAAGAAGTATTATTGTAAATTGTTTTAGATATCTCATATTAGTCCTCCCTAAAAAATAAGCAAACAAATAAACTGGTAGTACCAGTTTTACGTTAGAGATTATACGCCTGTTGTTTAAGTAATGTCAATACCTTTTTGGTAAAAATGCAAAAATTATTTGATTAATTTTTATATAGTTTGCTAGGATATTTGATTTTATGGCCTATTATTAATTAACAAAAAAATAAAATGGGTTTTATTAAAAGTATATAGTATAATTTTAGGAAAAATAAAAAAGGGTATTGATAAACAATACCCTTTATTTTTTACATTTCACGTCTGCCTTCAAGAGCTCTTGAAAGTGTAACCTGATCAATATATTCAAGGTCTCCTCCAACCGGGACACCATTTGCAATTCTTGTAACCTTTATTCCCATGGGCTTTATAAGACGAGAAATATACATAGCTGTAGCTTCGCCCGTAACATTTGGGTTAGTAGCTAAAATTACTTCTTTTATTTCTTCATCAGAAAGTCTTTCTATAAGCTCTTTAAGCTTTATATCATCTGGAGATATACCAGCCATAGGAGAAATAGCCCCATGCAAAACATGGTAAAGTCCGTGATATTCGTGAGTTTTTTCATAAGCCACAAGGTCTCTTGGGTTTTCAACAACCATTATGGTAGTTTTATCCCTTTCATCGTTGCTGCAAATAGGACAAACGTCTTTATCAGTAAGATTACAACATATACTGCAATAGTGAATTTCTTTTTTTGCTGTAGTTATGGCATCTGTAAGCCTTTTAACACTTTCTTCGTCCATATTTAAAATATGAAAAGCGAGTCTTTGTGCCGATTTGCCGCCTATTCCCGGAAGTTTTGAAAATTCCTCTATAAGTTTAGATATAGGACTTGTATAAAAGTTCATAGTATCACCTTAATTTTTTAGAATAAACCGGCTCCGATACCACCTGTAATGCTGCCCATAGTTTCATTTGATAATTCGTCAGCCTGTCTTATTGCTTCATTTACGGCTGATAAAATTAAATCTTCAAGCATTTCTACATCATCTGGATCAACTATTTCAGGATTTAATTTTAATTCTTTAATTTCTTTTTTACCTGTGATTTTAATTTTTACAGCGCCACCGCCGGAAGATGTTTCAATTATTTTTGATTCTAAAGCTGCCTGAGCTTCCTCCATTTGTTTTTGCATTTTTTGAGCCTGTTTCATAAGGTTACCCATATTCATTCCGCCCATGTTACCAAATGGAGATCTTCCCATTCCTTTACCCATAAATTATTTTCCTCCTAAAAATATAAATTTTTTCATTTGAAAAGTATTATTTTACCAAGAAAAAATACAAGAGTACAATTATACCAAGTATTATTCTGTAATAACCAAAAACTTTAAAGTCATGTTTCTTAATATATTGCATAAGAAACTTAATAACTATTAAAGATACAACAAAAGATACGATAATACCAACAGAAAGTATTGCCATTTCCATACCTGTAAAAGTTAAACCGAATTTAAAAAGTTTTAAAAGGCTTGCGCCAAACATTGCCGGAATGGCAAGGAAAAATGTAAATTCGGCAGATACAGTTCTTGAACAGCCTAAAATCATAGCTCCTAAAATAGTAGCGCCTGAACGAGACGTTCCCGGTATAAGAGCAAGAACCTGGAAAAGTCCAATACCAAAAGCTGTTCTGTATGGAAGGCGGTCAATATTTGTTATTTTAAATCGCTTTCCTCTGTTTTTATTCTCAAGAAGTATAAAAAATATACCATAAAGTATAAGCATTAAAGCAACGACAAAAGGAGTAAAGAAAAGTTTTTCCATAACGTCGTCAAATAAAAGTCCTATAACACCTGCAGGTATAGATGCAAATATAACTTTATACCACATACGAAGTATAGGAAGTTTTATATAATGTTTTGATTTGTCAGAGCAAAAAGGAAAAAGTTTGTAAAAATAATTTACTACAACTGCTAAAATTGCTCCA
>CALWSX010000075.1 GCA_944384285.1 uncultured Lachnospiraceae bacterium | reverse complement strand
CTGCACGACCTTTAAATTCTTTCATCGCTTCGCCTACAAAGAATTTTTTTATTTTAATATTTCCTGATTTATAATCTGAAATTAAATTTTTATTTTTCTCAAATACTTTTTTAACTCTGTTTTCTATCTCTTTTTCATCAGTTATCATATAAAGATCATTTTCATAAACATATTTTTTAGGCTCAATATCATTATAAAAAAGTTCTTCTATAAGTTTTTTCGCCGTTGTTCTATTTATTTCGCCATTTTGCGACATATTTATTATTTCGGCAAGCTTATCGGAAGATATTTTTAAATCATCTGCGTATATTTGAGCTTCTCCTACAAGTCTTAAAACTTCACCAAGAATAATGTTTAAAACTTCCTTAGGATTATTACAGATTAAATTTGTATTTTCAAACAATTCAATAAGTGTTTTACTTTCTGTTAAAATATCTACTTCCTTTTTTGTAAAACCATATTTTGAAATAATTTCACTCTTTATTTCATCAGGAAGTTTATTCATTTTACTTTTTACTTCATTTATAAAATCATCGGTAATAAATATTTTTGGCAAATCGGCATCTGGAAAATATCTGTAATCTTTTGCTGATTCTTTTTTTCGCATAGCAGAACTTTCACACTTTATATCGTCCCATTTTCTTGTTTCAAGAAGTACTTCTTTGCCAGATTTTATAACCTCAATTTGACGTTTTGATTCTGTAATTATCGCCCTTTTAACAGCCTTAAAAGAGTTTAGGTTTTTCATTTCTGTCCTTGTTCCAAACTCGTTTTTTCCTTTTTCTCTCACAGATAAGTTTACATCTACCCTTAAAGAACCTTGTTCCATTTTACAGTCAGAAATTTCTAAAGCTTTCAAAATTCCTTTAAGTTTGGTAAGAAAAGCTACCGTTTCTTCTTCATTTCTGAAATCTGCCATAGTTACTATTTCTAAAAGAGGTACACCAGCTCTGTTATAATCAACACAAGTACCCTCTCCTTCAAAATGTAAAAGCTTTCCCGCATCTTCTTCCATATGTATTTCTTTTATTCCTATTTTTTTAATAGTTTCTCCACTTTCAACTTCCAAAAAACCATTTTGACATATAGGAAAATAAAGCTGGCTTGTTTGATAGCCTTTTGGGAGATCCGGATAGAAATAATTTTTTCTGTCAAAAAATATTTCTTTTGTAATTTCACAATTTAAAGCAAGTCCAAGCATTATTGCATATTCCAAAACTTTTTTGTTTAAAACAGGTAACGCCCCTGGCATTCCCATACATACCTCACAAACCTGTGAATTTGGTTTTGCTCCAAAATCCGTTTTGCAAGAACAAAAAAGCTTAGTTTTTGTTTTAAGCTCAGTATGGACTTCAAGGCCTATTATAGTTTCAAATTCCATTTTTATCACCTTTTTCAAAATATTCCTGATATATTCTCGCAGCATCTAAAACAGTATTTTCATCAAAAGCCTTTCCAATAAGTTCAAAACCTATAGGCATTCCTTTACTGTCAAAACCACAGTTTAAAGAAATTGACGGAAGACCCAATAAATTGCTTGTAACCGTATAAATATCGCTTAAATAAGTTTTCAACGGATTATTTTTTGACTCTCCTATGTTTAATGCGGTTGTTGGAAAAACAGGTGAAAGTATTAAATCATATTTTAAAAAAGTATTATTAAATGATTTTTTAATAATATTTTTAAGTCTTAATGCTTTTTTATAATAACTTTCATAATGCTCATCACTTAAAACAAATGTTCCAAGCATAATTCTTTTTTTAACTTCATAACCAAATCCTTCACTCCTATTTCTTTTATATAAGTCATCAAGAGAAACCGCATCTTTTACACAATATCCATATCTTACACCATCAAACCTTGCTAAATTAGAACTTGCTTCTGCTGAAGCTATAATGTAATAAACAGGAATTATATATTCTGTATTTTCCATATAAAATTCTTCAACAAAAAAGCCTAAATCTTTGTAAGTCTTTGCAACATCTAAAACCTTGTTTTTCACTTCATCATCAAGGTTTTTATCCTCAAAAAGATTTATAGGAAGTCCTATTTTTAAAATTTTAATATCATTTGTTTTTACTTTTTTGAAATTTTTTGAAGATGTTGAGTCCTTATTATCATATCCTCCTATAATATTATATATATCATATAAGTCCTTAACTTTTTTTGTAATTATACCAATTTGGTCAAAAGATGAAGAATATGATATAAGACCATATCTAGAAATATTTCCGTAAGTAGGTTTAAAACCCGTTACACCGCATAAACTTGCCGGCTGTCTTACAGATCCTCCTGTATCAGAGCCCAATGAAAAAGAAGTAAATCCTAAGGCAATTTCTGCTGCACTTCCCCCACTGCTGCCTCCTGCAACTTTACTTTTATCGTATGGATTTTTAGTTACCCCAAAATATGAATTTTCTGTACTGCTTCCCATACCAAATTCGTCCATATTTGTTTTTCCGATTAAAATTGCTCCGTTTTTTAAAAGCCTGTCCACAGCTGTCGCATTATATGATGGTACAAAATCTTTAAGCATTTTTGAACAGCAAGTTGTTTTTATGCCCTTTGTACAAATATTATCTTTTACGGAAAAAGGGAGCCCAAAAACAGATGACACCTCTTTTCCATCTCTTATATCATTATCTATTTTTTCCGCCTGTTTTAAAGCCTCATCTTTACAAAGTGTAACAAAACAGTTATGGTCATCTTTTTCTATTCTTTTATATATTTCTAAAATTTTATCGTATGTTTTACCCATATTTTTAACCCTCAAACCGTTTTCGGAACTATAATAAATTCTCCGTCTTTTAAATTTGAATTTCCTAAAACATCACTATCTTTTTCACTTTCTGTATCTTCTCTAAGCACATTTCCATACTCTGATGTATGAAGAAGTATATCAACTTCTTCTGTATCTACATTATTTAAAATTTCCATATATGAAATAAATGTTTCAAGTTCTTCTATCATCTTTTTATCATTTATAACATCAAGTTTTGATAAATCAGAAAGATATTTTAATTTTTCGCTGTCTATCTTCATAAACGTACCTCCTTTACGCAAACGAAGTTTTACAAAAATGATACCATATTACAAAATATTATTCAAATATTTACTCTTTGCTATATTTTTTTACTTTAAAAAGTATTATAATTATAGTAGAAAATAAAGGAGGGGACTTGCTATGAACATTATAGATTTAATAATTAAGAAACGAGACAAAAAAGAATTATCAGAACAGGAAATCAACTTTTTTATTAATTCAGTTGTAGATAAATCAATAGAAGATTATCAGACTTCTGCTATGCTTATGGCTATGTGTATAAATGGATTAAATCAAAGAGAGACCTCTGATTTAACTCATGCCATTGCAAACTCCGGAAAAAGATATGATTTAAGTGATATAAATGATCTTGTAGTTGACAAACACAGTACAGGCGGTGTTGCAGATACAACTACTTTAATAACTGCTCCTTTGGTTGCCTCTTTAGGTGTTCCTGTACTTAAAATGAGTGGAAGAGGATTAGGTTTTTCCGGTGGAACAGCAGACAAACTTTCAGCCATTCCCGGTTTTAATACAAACTTAACCATTGAAGAAGCAAAAAAACAGGTTAAAGATATTAATATAGCTTTAATGACCCAAACAGAAGAAACTGCATATGCAGATAAAATTCTTTACTCATTAAGAGATGTTACAGGAACCGTTGAAAGCAAACCTTTAATAGCCTCAAGTATTATGTCCAAAAAAATTGCAAGCGGTACAACAGGAGTTGTACTTGATGTAAAATGCGGAAAAGGTGCTTTTATGAAAACATACGAAGACGCAAAAGAACTTGCAAAACTTATGGTTAACATAGGACGATTTGCCGATGTCAGAACTGTTGCTGTAATAAGTTCTATGGAACAGCCTTTAGGTCATAACATCGGTAATGCTCTTGAAGTTATTGAAGCTATAGAAATCTTGAAAGGCAATTTAAAAGGAGATTTATTCGAGCTTTCCATGACTTTAGGTGCTCACATGCTTGTACTTTCAAAAGTAGCTAAAAATGTTGATATAGGATATGACTATCTTATGAAACAACTTGTTGCTGGACACGGTCTTAACAAATTAAGAGAACTTATAGCTTACCAAGGCGGAAACCCTGATATTATCGATGATTATTCTCTTCTTCCTAAAGCTTCAAATAATCTTGAAATATTTGCAAAAGAATCCGGTTATCTCAATTCTGTTGACACAGATATGATTGGAAAAGCTTCTGTTTTAACAGGTGCCGGACGACTTAAAAAAACAGATGAAATTGACTTAGGTGCAGGAATTACACTTTCAAAAAGAATTGGTGATTACATAGAAAACGGCGAAAAAATAGGAGAAATTTTCTCATCTTCTTTAGAAAAATGTGAACAAGCAAAAGAAATTATAGAAAATGCTCTCCACATAACAGAAACTGCCCCTGAAAAACCTACACTTATTATTGACAGATTTTAAATATTGATATCCGAGGTGATATATATGAAAAGAGCAATAATAATCGTTCTTGACAGTGTTGGAATCGGTGAACTTCCGGACGCATACAAATTCGGAGATGAAGGAAGCAATACCCTTGTTAATATCAAAAAAGCAATACCTGATATGGAATTAAAAAATATGTGTTCTTTAGGTCTTTGCAATATTGACGGAGATGAAATCCAATTACTTGGAAAATGCGATAATCCTATAGGGTGTTTTGGCAAAATGGCAGAAAAATCTATGGGAAAAGATACAACAACTGGTCATCTTGAAATTGCGGGAATAATAACGGAAAAACCATATCCCGTTTTCACAAAAACCGGTTTTCCAGAAAGTTTTATAAAAGATTTTGAAAAAGCCATTGGTCGAAAAGTAATAGGAAATTATGCGGAAAGCGGCACAAAAATTATAAATGATTTGGGAGAAGAACATATAAAAACAGGTTTCCCTATAGTTTATACATCTGCTGACAGCGTTTTTCAAATTGCGGCTCATGAAGAAATTATACCTTTGGAGAAACTTTATGAAATATGTGAAATTGCAAGAGAAATGCTTGTTGGGGACTTAGGTGTTGGAAGAGTAATAGCAAGACCTTTTATAGGTACACCTAATAACTTTACAAGAACTAAAAACAGACGAGATTATGCCCTTATTCCAAAAGAAAAAACTCTCTTAGACGTTATAAAAGAAAGTGGGAAAACCGTTGCGGCAGTTGGTAAAACAGAAGATATTTTCGCACATAGAGGAATGACACTTGTTAACCACACAACAAACAATCATGACGGAATAGAAAAAACAATCGATTTTATAAATAAAACTGATAATGGGTTAATTTTTACAAACCTTGTTGATTATGATATGCTTTATGGTCACAGAAATGACCCTCTTGGATACGCCAACGCTCTTATGGAGTTTGATAAAAAACTTCCTGATATTTTAAATTCACTTAAAGAAGATGATTTATTAATTATAACAGCTGACCATGGCTGTGACCCAACCACAGTAAGTACAGACCACTCAAGAGAATATGTACCTTTACTTGTATACGGAAAAAACTTCAAAAAAGGTGTAAATCTTGGAATTAGAGATACTTTTTCCGATATTGCCTGCACTGTTTCTGAATATCTTATGCTTGATCATAAATTTTTCGGAAAGTCTTTTTTAGGAGAAATAAAAAAAGATACATAAAGAAATAAAAAAAGATACATAAAAAAGGAGAAATGCTATGGATAAAAAGAAAAATATAGTTATAGTTATATTAGCTCTTATTATAGTAATTAACATTTTCAATATTGTATCTCTTA
The DNA here is from genome assembly GCA_944384285.1 of uncultured Lachnospiraceae bacterium. GTDB lineage: Bacteria > Bacillota > Clostridia > Lachnospirales > Anaerotignaceae > CALWSX01. The sequence goes on along the minus strand of CALWSX010000075.1, from coordinate 1,231 downwards.
ATGGGAAAATAAATTCTCTGGAAAATCAAATATATGATTTAAATTCAAATACCAATAACAGAATATCTTCACTTGAAAACAGATTTAATCAGAATATAAGTTCTATCGATGAAATTTTACGCAAAGAACACTGCCTTTTTTCAAAAGCTTCTGCTGATATCACTCTTCAAGATAACAAGCTTTTTGTAACTATGGAAGCAATACCTAAAGAAATAAAATCTTCTGAAAAAGTCATAGCAAAAGTTAAGGCAAACAATCATTTCTATGAAAAAGAGCTTGACGAAAATAACAGTGCTAAAATTGAGATAGACTTTTGTGATAGTTTAACTCCATCATTTGTAATAAAATCAAGCGATTCTTTAAAAGAAGAGTTCTTGAACGATATTTATACAACCGACTTTATTAACGTTAGTGTTGAAACAAAATGGGACGACAATTCTTCAAAAAATAACAAAAATGTATTAAACCTTTGGATTTCAGAAAATACAGACGGCTTAACTTATACAAATGATGATATAAAAAGTGCAGAATTTCTATTATGCGAAAATCCTACAGTATTACAAGAATACAATGTTTCAGAAGGTTCTACCTCTGCTGAAGCTCCGGCAACACCTATAAATACCACAAATTCTGATTTTCTCTCTGAAGAATACGAAAAAATTATTCGTGTACCAGCAAAAGAAATAAAATCCGGTTTTTATGCAGGATTTAATGCGGATTTAACAGAATATTGCTATAAAAATAATGAAAAAGCGTATGACATTTACTTTACTTTTGAAACAAAAGACGGAATTAAATTTTTAACAACAATTAATCCGGTTGCAAGTTTCTTTTCAATAGATGATAATATTTCAAAATCAAGTGGTTCTGAAACAATCTACCCTGTTTTTGAATAATACTTAAAATTTATAAAAAATAAGCCCGACATTTTGTCGGGCTTAAAATATATTATAATATAACTTTAGATAAAATTTCCATTTCGTCTGTATCTTTAAAGTCATTTCTTAATTTTTCAAGAAGAATCTGTAATGCAAAATCGCCTCTTGAAAGGTATCTTGAAATATCAACAATAAGTTTTATAATTTCTTCATCTGTTGTTTTTGTATCAAGATATGCCATTATAGCTGTTTTATAAACGTTGTATACAAGAGCAAATTTACAATAATTATCCCATACATCACCAAATTCACAGAATGGATAGTTTTCACAAAGGAAATAATTTACCATAATG
>CALWSX010000074.1 GCA_944384285.1 uncultured Lachnospiraceae bacterium | reverse complement strand
GTCATCCACTTTGTTTAACCTCCATTCAAATAAACATTAAAAATTAAATCCAAATCTTAAAAAATTACTGCAAGTTTTGCAGAGGCAACTTCAGATTTTTCAAAAGAAATTTCCTCTTTATTGTCTGTAATAATAACAATTTTATCGTCAATTAAACCTTTAAGTTCACCTTGAAAAAGTTTTTCGCCATCTTTAGCTTTATAAAGTTTTATGTCAACAATTTCACCGGCATATTTAGTAAAGTCTTCATCTCTTCTTAAAGGTCTGTCAATTCCAACAGATGAAACTTCAAGAGTGTAGGCTGTTTTAATTAAGTCTTTTTCATCAAGTATTTTTTCTAAAGCTCTGCTTACATTTGTACAGTCATCTATAGAAATTCCTGTATCTTTTTCTATAAGAACCCTTAAAATATAGTTTTTTCCTTCTTTGACATATTCAACATCAAAAAGAGAAACTTCATATTCATTTACTATATCAACAAGTATTTCTTTAACAGTTTTTATTAAAGTTGATTTATCCATTATATTGCACCACCTTTTTCAAAAATTTCCCCATACAAACATTAAAGAGTGGGAAAAATCCCCACTCTTTTGAAAAGAATATATTATGCTAATAGAATTATAACACTTAGATATTTTTTTTGCAACCTATATTTAGGTTAAGTTTAAATAAAAATTGATTGTATAAAATCAATATTATCCAAAATATATATTTTTTATACATTGAAGTAAATATGTAGGATTTTATACAAAAAAATCATCGGAAAATATTTTCCGATGATTTTGTAATTAAAGTATTTAAGCTGTTGCGCCTTCTTTATTATCTTGATCTTCTTTAAGTTCTGCTTCTTTAACTTTTTGACGAGCAGCAACAACTTTTTTCCAAGCATGAAGAGCAAGTGTAAGAGCGATAACTCCGTAAGCAATGAATACACGGAAGTATTCTCCGACAGCAGCATCACCAAAGAGGTTTTTACCTGCCATAGGTGAAACGTTGAAAAGAAGGTGGAAGAGGAAAGTACCAATAAATGCCTGTGTAACGGTTGCTTTTGAAATAGATGCACCACCAATTAAAAGGGCAGCAGCAGCGAACATAGCAACGTTTTCATGTGCATTGTACATAGAGATATTTCCTAAGTTTTGAAGGAATATAATCTGTCCGATAGCGGCAAATACCATAGATAATATAGTAGCAACAGTTCTTGTTCTGTCAACATTAATACCGCTTACTTCAGCAATTTCCATACTGTGACCTACAGCACGCATATTCTGACCAAGTTTTGTTTTGAAAAGAAATTTAATAAATACACAAAGTAAAAGAATAAGAACAAATGTAAACACTGGAATTTGAAGAAGTGTTTTATACATTTTAAACGCTGGAAGAGTCTGACCAGCAATACCTATAATAATAAGTATAAGCATCAAAATAATGTTTGTTCTGTATTTTTTTGCATTGTCTTTATTTTTTGCAAGTTTGAGACCACTGTAAATAATACCTATTATGCCTAAGACAATTATAAATATAAATACATTTACTTTAAAGATATTGTCAAATGCGTATTTAACATTTACAAGGTCGATAGTATTTCTTACACCAACGCCAGTTGAAAGCATAATTCCCTGAGGAGCATCTATTTTAACAACGCCGCCTAAGAAGAAAAGGAATATAAACTGGTAAATACCCATTGCAAAGAAGCCTAAGATCATACCTGCGATCATTTCCTGACCTTTTGTTCTGTTAAGAAGGAGAGCTGTAAGCCAACCTAAGAGGATAGAAACAGGAATGGCAATTATTATTGCAACAAGGAGACCTATAAATCCTGGAATTTCTAAAACAGTAACAACAAAAAGCCCAATCTGACCTGCCATTGCACCTAAAACAATACCGAAGTTAAGACCCATTCCGGCAAGAACAGGAATAAGAAGGGAAAGAACAAGGAAAAGGTTTCTGTCCATTCTTGAAATAACGTCCATAAGTATTACTGGAAGAGCAACACCGCTGTATTTAATACCTATTATAGATATAACAAGGAAAAGAATAGGTACAATATTAGAAACAATAAATGATTTAATATTATTTGTAAGATTTTTCTCCATTATTTTTTACCTCCTGACTGAGTCAAGGCATAAAGAATAATACCGTTTGATACAATAAGCCTTGAAACTTCTGCAAGACCGCCTTCTGGAGCAATCTGGTTAGCAACAGGAAGAGCGATTGTAATAAGAGCTTGGAAGAGGAGTGTACCAATAACAACGTGAGAAATTTTAACTTTATTGGTTGATGCACCACCCAAAAGTACAGCAGCTACAGGCATAAAAGCCATATTAAGCGGAGCCTGATAGAGCTGATAGAAACCGAAAGCCTGCGCATAAACAATTATACCTACAGCAGAAAGAACAGTAGAAATAATTGTGCCGAGCATTCTCATTTTATTTACATTAATACCGGCAGCTACAGCATACATATTGTTGTCACCTACAGCCTTCATAGCTATACCTGTTTTTGTTCTTGAGAAAATAAACATTATAAAACATGCAAGAGCAAATACAAGAAGAAGACCGGTAGGGATAGTAACAGATCCTATTTGAAAAGATAAGAAATTATTAAATATTTTTTCATAATACCCATCAAGGGTTATGGTATTACGAAGACCTGCTTTTGCAATAGGCCATACAAGAGTAGGGCTTTTAAAAGGAAGTACAAGCCAACCTATACACATAAGAGAAACTACAGAATAACCTACGTAAGTACCAACAACCATCTCACTGCCTTTAACAGCATTTAAAAGTTTTCCGTATAAATAACCAAATACAACTGAAAAAGGAACAGAAACACAGATAGCAAACATAATACCTGTTAAACCTGTAAGTCCTAAATCTATACTCCAAATACCCGAAACTAAACCTGCAATTATACCAACAGCAATACCAAAGTTAAGACCTGTACCACAAAGTATGGCAGGAACCATAGCAAGTGTTAATATACCGTTCATACCAAAACGTACAAGTACGTCTGTAGTAAGCATTGACATATTTTGGCCCTGAAGGAATGCGGCTAAAATGAGTAAAAGGAGGAATACAATAATAATTACACGAGGTAAACCGATTTTTTCAATATATGATTTTACCAAAATTATTCATCTCCTTTCTTATTAATACCGGACATTAAAAGACCAAATTCGCTGTCACTTGCTTCGGCAGAAAGAATTCCTGAAAGTTTTCCTTCAGAAATAATAGCAATTCTGTCACAAACACTTCTAAGCTCTGCAAGTTCTGATGAAGTTATTACAACAGTCATTCCGTATTCTTCATTAAGCTTAATAAGTGTTTCAAGAACAATTTTCTTTGCTCCAATATCGATACCTCTTGTAGGCTCTGATACAAAGATGATTTTAGGTTCAAGAGTAAGAGCTCTTGCGATACAAACTTTCTGCTGGTTACCGCCTGAAAGACGCATAACCGGCTGAGTAGGGCCTGTACATCTTATATCAAGCATATCGATATATTTTAAAGCATTTTCACGAATAGCCTTAGTATCCTTTTGTGTGAAGATGAGGAATTTTTTAAGGTATTTTTTAAAATTGTAAATAGAAGGTACAACCATATTTTCTTCTATAGACATACCAAGAAGAAGCCCTACACCACGACGGTCTTCGGAAACAAAGCTTAACCCTGCGCTCATAGAAGCCTGTGGATCATTTAATTTGATAGGTTTTCCTTCAAAAGTAACTTCGCCTCTTGCTTTATAAACGCCCATGATACCATTGGCAATACCAATTTTACCCTGGCCTGCAAGTCCACCAATACCAAGAATTTCACCTTTTTTAATTGAGAATGAAACGCCTTTTACAAGCTCGCCTGGCATGGAAACTTTAAGATTTTTGATTTCCATTATATCTTCATCAGAAGAAGCGTTTACTTTACGTTCAATTTTTTCAACTTTACGTCCAACCATTAATTCTGCGATTTTAACTACATCTGTATCGCAAGTATTCATAGTTTGGATATGGTTACCGTCACGAATAACAGTAATTCTTTTAGAAACAGCCATAACTTCATCAAGACGATGTGTAATAAAGAGTATACCTATTCCTTCAGCAGCAAGATGTTTCATAGCTTCAAGGAGCTTGTCCGCTTCACTTTCTGTAAGAACCGCTGTAGGTTCGTCAAAAACAAGGACTTTAACACCTTTTTTATCAATTTCTCTTGCTATTTCAACAAACTGCATATAACCAACAGGAAGACCCTTTACAATAGTCTGTTCATCTATGTCCATACCAAGTTTCATAAGAGATTCCTTGGCATCTGATTTCATTTTTTCAGTATCAAGACTTTTCATGCTCTTTCCAAAAACCCTGCTTAAAGCATTATTTTTAAGAGGTTCACGATTAAGTTTAATATTTTCTGCGATTGTAAATCCTGGAATAAGCATAAATTCCTGATGCACCATACCGATACCATTTTCCAAAGCATCGTTAGGTGTTTTAATTACAGCAGGTTTTCCTTCGATGATAAATTCACCTTCAAAACCTCCTGTTTCATGGATAACACTCATACCAAAAAGAATGTTCATGAGTGTTGATTTTCCGGCACCGTTTTCACCAACTAAGCAGTGTATTTCGCCGGGATATATGTCTAAAGAAACACCTTTAAGAACTTTGTTTCCGTAATATTCTTTTTTGATGTTCTTAAGCTCAAGAATGGGCTTTTGCATATCCATTAAGAAACACCTCATATTTTATAGATTTTGTCATAAAAAAAAGACAAGTATACGTAATTATATCAAAAAACAAATAAAAAACAAATAAAAATCAAATAACTAATTAAAAATAAGGGAGGGACTAGCCCTCCCAGAGCAATTATTTAAGATATTAGAATGTTACGAATTCTGAAAGAAGGTTAAGGTAGTTAGGATATTCTACTCCGCCTTCTACAAGAGTTGAAGCTGTGATTTCTGCGCCAGCAGCTTTTTTACAAGCTTCTGTCATTTTTTCAATATCAACTTTTTCTGTAATTTTTCCATCCATCCAGTCGAGAGCGTAGTATGTTGCGCCTTCAACCATAACTCTGTTGATCTGTACAGGCCATGTTGAAAGTCTGCCAGTTCTTCCGAGTTCAGCAATTTTATTTGTAACTTCTTCAATCATTTCAGCTTCTGTTGATTTAGCTTCTAAGCCTAAAGCGTTAGGGAAACCATGGAAAGGTGATGGACAACATGGCTGTGGATAAATAGCACCTGTTTCGATAACCTGTTTGATAAGTGGTTCCTGCATTGAGCAGTTTGTTGAGAAGAAAGCTGTATCAACGCCGTATTTTTCTACCATTTTTGGAACATCTTCCATAATGAACTGCTGAGCACCTGCAACACCAGCATCACCTGTTGGGTCTGGAGCTGTAGCATCGATGAACTGGATTCCTAATTTTTCACAGTTTTCTTTGAAAAGGTCACGACGAGCTGAAAGAGTTGGGTAGCTCATATGACGTGGGAATGAATAATGAACGAATGTTTTAGCGCCCATTTTTTTAGCCTGTTCAGGAATAGCATTACCCATACCTGTAATTTCGTCAGCTGAAAGAACGATATCTGCAGCAGCAGCGAGAACTTCTGGGTTTTCGCCAGGAACACCTGCTATCATAAGAAGGTCAGGTCTGATTTCTTTAGCTTTTTCAAAAGCAGCTGAAGCACCAGGAACTGCCTGACAGAAAACGAGAGCTTTTACATCAGGGTCAGAAACAAGGCTAATTACGTTAGAAATAGTTGTTTCTGTTTCTTTTGTAAAGTTATCAGGGTATGTAGCTGTAACGATTCTGTCACCAAACATTTCTTTCATACGTTCAGCAGCACGAAGTTCTTCTTCACCCTGTGAAGCTGTACCTGTGATAATAGCAACTTTGCCAGTACCAGCTTCAGAAGTTTCTGTTGTTTCAGTTGTTTCGTTTGTTGTGCTCTGTTCAGCATCTTTATTTCCGCCGCAAGCAGCTACAGAAAACATAAGAGCAGCACAGAGAACGAGTGATAATAATTTTTTCATTTTTGATCTCCTCCGTTTTAACTATACATCTTTCAGCTAAGCTTTTGACAAATGAATAATTAGTTGTCAAAAAAAGTAATGCTAAGCTAATAAAGATTATACCAAATGATATCAAAAAGTCAATGTAAAATAATAAAATTGATTTTTACTTTGTGCAATTCCTACTAATAAATATATGTGAATAATAGTAATAAGTATGATTTATGCACAAAAAATGTAAAAAATATATTTTTTTTTAATAATACCATCTTGTATTTTGTATACAAAATATACATTTTGGATTTTTTAATACAGGCATAATAATGTAAATTTTTTGTTAAATATTAAATTAACAAAATGCTGATTTTTTATTCATAAATATAAAAATTAATTTTTATACATTAAATATTTATTTTTATATAATCGTATAGACTATATTTATGTAAGATTAATAAATGGAAAACAATTACATTTATTCATTTTTGTATAAATAAATATTGGGTTTTTATAAAATAATTATATTTTTAACGTATTTGACAACTTAAGTAGTTTTTTTACGTAAATTTGTCTAAATTTGTACAGTTGAATTTTTTGTGTAATAATAATATAATTATGTAATATGGAATATTTATGACGAAATATTTTTAATCACATTGCACAAAAAATTTTTAATATATTTTTTTAGTAATATTTTAAATAAAAGTTTTTATGTAAGTTTATAACAGGTTTTATATTTTAGAAAGGATAATTGATTGATGATTGATTTAAAACCAAATGAAAAACTCTTCGGTTTTGAAGTTAAGTTGACAGACATGGTTAATGACATAAATTCAAAAGTTTATCTATTATCACATATAAAAAGTGGGGCAAGAGTTATTGTAGCAAAAAATGACGATGAAAACAGGGTGTTTTTTATATCATTCAAGACTCCGCCAACTAATAGCCAGGGAACAGCACATATAATGGAACATTCTGTTCTCTGTGGTTCGGAAAAATATGATATAAAGGATCCTTTTAATGAGCTTAGTAAATGTTCTTTGAATACTTATTTAAATGCTCTCACATATTCTGATAAAACAGTTTATCCTATTGCTAGTACTAATGAAAAAGATTTTAAAAATCTTATGGACGTTTATCTTGATGCTGTTTTTAATCCTCTTATTATGAAACAAAAGAATATTTTTCTTCAAGAGGGTTGGCATTATGAA
>CALWSX010000073.1 GCA_944384285.1 uncultured Lachnospiraceae bacterium | reverse complement strand
ACAATAGGGCAAAGAAAAGGTCTTGGAGTATCTTTTGGTGTTCACAAATACGTTAAAAAAATAATTCCAGAAACTAATGAAGTTTTACTTTGTGATAATGAAGAACTGTTTGAAAAAGAAGTTATTGCAAAAGATATTAATTATATGGCTTATGAAAAAATAACTGATGGTATGAGAGCTGAATGTAAAATAAGATATAATCATAAAAAAGCTCCTTGTACTTTAAAAACACTCGATAATGGTAATATCCTTTGTGTGTTTGATACACCTCAAAGAGCTATTACACCAGGGCAAACAGCTGTATTTTATGAAGATAACTTTATTATAGCAGCAGGCACAATTATATAATTTATTCTTTAGGGCAGCGTACTGCCCTATTTTTTTATTATTAATTATTTCTAAAAAATATTATTTTTTTGATATTTTTCCTAATTTTTTTGTGAATTATTGACAATAATAATTTACAATGTTATATTATTAAGATAATAACAGTAATACATATAAATTACTGTTATTTTATTTAAAAAAGTTATTTTACATAACTTGAGTGAAACCACTCAAGTATTTTTCTGTTTAATTATTTTTTATTTTTAAAATGGGAGTAAATCTTATGAAATTAAAAAGAGAAGATATTAGAAATATTGCTATTATTGCACATGTTGACCACGGTAAAACTACTCTTGTTGACAGCTTACTTAAACAAAGTGGTACATTTCGTAAAAACCAGGTTGTAGCTGAAAGAGTTATGGACTCTGGCGATATTGAAAGAGAAAGAGGTATTACAATTTTATCCAAAAATACAGCTATCCATTACGGAGATGTTAAAATTAACATTGTTGACACACCGGGACATGCTGACTTTGGCGGAGAAGTTGAACGTGTTTTAAAAATGGTTGATGGTGTTGTACTTGTTGTAGACGCTTTTGAAGGCCCTATGCCTCAAACCAAATTTGTTTTAAGACGTGCTTTGGATTTAAACCTTCCTGTTGTTGTTTGCGTAAATAAAATTGACAGACCGGAAGCAAGGCCTTCTGAAGTTGTTGATGAAGTTTTAGAATTATTTATGGAACTTGACGCAAGCGATGAACAGCTTGATTCTCCATTTGTATTTGCATCAGCAAGAGCCGGCACAGCATCTCTTTCACCTTCTTATCAGGACGAAGATATGAAAGTTCTTTTTGAAACAATCATAAATCATATCCCTGCTCCAGAAGGAAATATAGATGAACCTGTAAGAGTTCTTGTTTCTACAATTGACTATAACGAATATGTTGGACGAATTGGTATAGGAAAAATTTCAGATGGTAAACTTAAAATTAATGATGAAGTAATTGTAGTTAACATTCATAACCCAGAAAAACAAAAGAAAGTAAGAATTACAAAACTTTATACTTACAACGGTTTATCAAGAAATGAAGTTACTGAAGCTTCTTATGGTGAAATTGTTGCTATATCAGGTATTGAAGACCTTATGATTGGTGATACAATTTGTTCACCATTAAATCCAACTCCTTTACACTTTGTAAAAATTTCAGAGCCTACTCTTGCAATGAAATTCTCTGTAAATGACAGTCCATTTGCCGGTAAAGAAGGTAAATATGTAACTTCAAGACATTTAAGAGCAAGACTTTACAAAGAATTAAATACAGACGTAAGCCTTAGAGTTGAAGATACAGACACAACAGAAGCTTTTAAAGTTTCAGGTCGTGGTGAGCTTCATTTATCCATACTTGTAGAAACACTTCGTCGTGAAGGATATGAGTTCCAGGTTTCAAAACCTGAAGTTTTATTTAAAGAAGATGAAAATGGACAAAAACTTGAACCTATTGAACAAGTTACAGTAGACGTACCTGAAGAATTTGTTGGAGCTGTTATTGAAAAATTAGGCCAAAGAAAAGGCGAAATGACAAATATGTACCCTGGAAACAGCGGATATACAAGAATTGAATTTTCTATACCTGCAAGAGGTCTTATAGGATACAGAAATGATTTCCTTACAGATACAAAAGGAACAGGTATTATAAATTCCATATTTGATTCTTATAAACCATACAAAGGTGATATTCCTATGCGTAGCCAAGGTTCTCTTGTTGCTTTTGAAAGCGGTGAATCTGTTGCGTACGGTCTTTATAATGCTCAGGAAAGAGGAGCTTTATTTATTGGTCCTGGAGTTAAAGTTTATGAAGGTATGGTTGTAGGAAGAAATGCAAGAGAAGGAGATTTGGAAGTTAACGTTTGTAAAAAGAAACAGCTTACAAATATGAGGACTTCAAGTGCTGATGAAGCCTTAAGACTTACTCCTCCTGTTATAATGTCTCTTGAACAATGTATTGACTTTATAGATGATGACGAACTTGTAGAAGTAACACCAAAAAGCCTTAGACTTAGGAAAAAAATTCTTGATGCTAACTTAAGAAAAAAACAAAGAATTCATAATAAATAAAAATTCTTTGGAGGTGAAATATGGTTAAAAATAAAAAAGGTGGTTCTTTTATAAAACAAGCAGCCATTCTTGCGGCAGCAGGTTTATTTGTTAGATTTGTAGGGTTCTTATACAGACTCCCTATGACAGTATTAATTAAAGATGAAGGAAACTCTATTTATGCATCAGGATTTTACATTTATCAGTTCCTTCTTATATTGTCATCAGCCGGTCTTCCAGCCGCTATTTCCAAAATGGTTTCAGAAAGACTTGCAAGAAATGAATTTACAAATGCACATGAAGTTTTTAAAGTTTCTATGAAATTTGCTGCTATTGCGGGCTTTATTGCAATGTCTGTAATGTTTATTTTTGCAGAACCACTTTCAATAATTATTAGATCTCCAAAAAGTTATTACTCTATATTATCTCTCTGCCCTACTATTTTTATTGTTGCAATTATGTCCGTTTACAGAGGATATTTTCAGGGCATGAAAACAATGGTGCCTACAGCTATTTCTCAAATTGTTGAACAGCTTTTCCATGCTTTTTTCACAGTATTTTTATGCTATATATTTGTGCAAAAAAGCCTTGAACTTGGTGTAATGGGTGCAACAGCAGGTACAGGTATAGGCGCACTTTTTGGTCTTATCGTTGTAGTATATGCTTATCGTAAAGAAAAACCGCATGTATACCAAAACATTAAAAATGAACAGAATGTTGTTTTAGAAGATAACAAAAAAATAAGAAAAATACTTATTGCAACTACAATTCCTATTATTTTAGGTACAGCTGTTTTCAGTATTACAAATCTTGCGGACATGCTTATGGTAAAATGGAAACTTGCTGCAAGTGGTGCTTTCACTAACTCAGAAATAGATGCTCTTTATGGTCAGCTTTCTGGTAAATTTGTAACTCTTACAACTTTACCAGTTGCAATTTCTACAGCAGTTGCAACTGCCGCAATACCAAGTATTGCTTCTTCAATGGTTTTAAATGATAAGAAAACTGTAAAAACAAAGCTTAATATGACTTTAAGAGTTGCAATGATTATATCTATTCCTGCGGCTGTGGGTTTAGGTGTTTTAGGAGACCAAATTCTTGCTATGTTGTTCCCTGGAGTTTCAGAAGGTGGAACATTATTAAAAGTTGGTGCATTATCAGTTATCTTCTTGGCATATTGCCAAACCGTAACAGGTATTTTACAGGGTATAAGTATGGTTAAAGTTCCTGTAATAAGTGCTGCCGTTGGCGCAGTTGTAAAAATAATTATGAATTACTTCTTAATAGGAATTCCTCAGATAAATGTTATAGGTGCCGTCCTTTCTACAACAGGATGTTATTTAACAGCATCTATTTTAAACACTGTATTCCTTGTAAAAAGAACAAAAATTATTCCTGATTTTATAGGATCCCTTTTAAAACCAGGTATTGCCGCAACAGCAATGGGCGTGCTTTGCTTCTTTACTTATAAATATTCATTTGGTATAATAAAAAGCAATACAATATGTGTATTTATTTGTATTTTTGTAAGTATGATAATTTATCTTGCCGTACTTATTGCTGTTAATGGTTTAAAAGAAGAAGATGTTAAAATGCTTCCTGCCGGAGGAAGAATTTGTCATTTTCTTAAAAAATATAAATTATTATAATTTTTAAGGGGGATTTATTATGAAGGTCGGTATTATCAGATGTATGAGAAGAGAAGGCGCTTGCTATGGAACTGGAGATTTTAAAGCAATCGCTGACAAAACAGGGGCTTTTGAAGGTGTAGAAGAAAACATTGACCTTATCGGTTATGCTAATTGTGGCGGTTGCCCAGGAACACAAATTCCTGTAATTGCTAAAAATTTAGTAGAAAAAGGCGCAGATACTATAGCTTTTTCAACATGTATGAGCCATGATATTCCTATAAAACCTGCTTGTCCTGGATTTGAACACAACAAAAACGCTGTAATTCAAGCTGTTGGTCCTGATGTTAAAATTCTTGACTTTACACATAATCTTAAAAAATAATTGTAATAAAATTAAGGCTTTGACAATTAGTCAAAGCCTTTTTATATTATATTAATATTTTTTTGCTGAAATAATCAACATCATAGGTCTACGCATTTCATCTTTCATTCCGTCAATATTAAACATCTCTTCTGGTGGTTTAGGCTCAACTATATGATTAATTTGAAAACCATTTTTCAAAAGAGTACCAAGATATGTTGTTAAAGTTCTATGATATTTTATAACTTTTTCGTCTAAGAAGTTACTCTCTCGTTTTCCTTCGTAATAATAATTATCAACAGGAAAATGTAATATTTCACCCTTTTCATTATAGTACCAATCTTCTGAACCTTCAGAAGTAAAAACAGGGTGTTCAACAGAAAAAACAAGTGTTCCACCCTTTTTTAAGCCATTATAAATTTTCAAAATCAACGAGTCATAATCTTTTATATAATGAAATGCTAAAGAACTAATTATTATGTCAAAAGCTTCATAAGATATTTCCAAATCTTCCATAGCAACACATCTATATTCAATATTTTTATGCTTATTTTTCTGTTTTGCTGTTTCTAACATTTTCTTTGAAATATCTGTACCCAAAACATAACTAGCTCCGTTTTCAACTGCATATTTACAATGCCACCCATATCCACAACCTAAGTCTAAAACTTTTTTGTTTTTAAAATCAGGCAAAATTTTCTTTAATTCGGGCCATTCCCCTGCGCCTTTTAGTCCTTCTTTTGAACGAAGCATATTTGAATATTTCAAAAAAAATTGTTCATCATCATATTTATTTTCTTTCATAAAAATTCCTCCCATGTAAATAAATATTTTCTTATGAATTTACATGGGTTTATACAATCTTTTGGGATATAATTCCTCCACACCTATATTAATCACCTTTTATTATCAATATTAAATTATATAAATTATCATAAAAATACAAATCGGAAAACTTCATAAAAGATTTATCAAGAATCCCGATTTATAAATTAAATATTTTTATTTTTTATGCTTTTTTGCAATTTCGATATTTACCTTTTTACCTTTTATTTTACAATCTTTCATTCCTTTTATAACATCTTTTACAAGTTCCTTAGGAACATCTACAAAAGTATATTCATTAAATAAGTCTATACTTCCAATAACTTTTCCTGGTATTCCACATTCCCCGGCAATAGCTCCAACAAAATCTTTTGCACGCACATTATCTTTTTTACCAATATTAAAAAATAATCTTGCCATATTTTCGTCTCTTTCAAGATATGACTTCGTGCTTTCTTCATCATTTTCATCAAAAAAGTCTATTGAATCACCATTTTCATCTGAAAGGTTAATCTTTAAAAGTGCTGCTGCAATATCCATTGTTGCAATATCCTGCTCTACAAGGCTTTCTACAATATTTACATATTTTGTGAGATGTCCTTCTTCTATTACAGTTTTTAATTTTTCTATAAAATTATTTGTTTTAGCTTCTTCTATATCACTTAAAGTTGGAATTCTTTGCTGAACAATTTTAGTTTTTGTATATCTTTGAATATCTCTTAATTTATAAATTTCTTTTCCTACACAAAATGTAAAAGCTTTTCCTGTTTTTCCGGCTCTTCCTGTTCTTCCAATTCTATGAACATAATATTCTTCATCTTGAGGTACATCAAAATTGATTACAATGTCAACATCATCAATGTCAAGACCTCTTGCCGCAACATCAGTTGCAACAAGAATTTCTGTTGTACCATTTCTGAATTTCTGCATTACTTTGTCTCTTTGTACCTGTTTTAAATCTCCATGAAGACCTTCTGCAAAATATCCTCTGCCCTGTAATGTTTCAACAACATCATCTACCCTTTTCTTTGTATTACAAAATACAATAGCAAGATTAGGGTTTTGTATATCTATTATTCTTGAAAGAGCTTCTATTTTTGTTTTTTCTTTTACATCATAATAAATTTGTTCAATACTTGGTACTGTAAGCTCTTTTCTTACAATTTTTATAAACTCAGGGTCTCTTAAAAATCTTCTTGAAAGATCAAGAATTTCTTTTGAAAGAGTTGCAGAAAACATAAGAGTTTGTCTTTCTATAGGGGTTTCTGTAAGGATTGTTTCAATATCATCTCTAAAACCCATATCAAGCATCTCATCAGCTTCATCAAGTACTGCTATTTTAATATTTTTCATTTTTAAAGTATGGCGTCTCATATGATCCATTACTCTACCAGGTGTTCCAATTACAACCTGAATACCTTTTTTAAGAGCCATAATCTGTCTGTCAATAGGCTGTCCGCCATAAATAGGCAAAACTTTAATATTTTCTTTATATTTAAGAAGTTTTCTAAATTCTTCACTTACCTGAATGGCAAGTTCTCTTGTTGGGCAAAGTATAATTGCCTGGAGTTTTTTATCATCAGGGTCTATCATCTCAAGACATGGAATACCAAAAGCTGCAGTTTTACCTGTACCTGTTTGAGACTGTCCAATTACATCTCTACCTGTTTTAATTGCTGTAATTGCCTGTGCCTGTATAGGAGTAGCCTCTTCAAATCCCATATCTGTAACTGCACGCAAAATAGGCTCTGATACTCCTAATTCTTCAAATTTAATGTTATTCATATATTTTTTTCCTTTCTTTTGACTAAGCCAATCAAAAAGGTAAATTTTTATATAACTTGATTAATTTAATATTTATTTTTAAATATGTAATCAAGTACACTAAAATATATTTTCATATCTTTTAACCCCCCATTTAAATATAATTAAAAAATTATATTTAATTTTGAACGATAACTTTAGGAAAGTTACAAAATAATACTAACTTAAAGTTATAATATATTTACACAAACCGATTAGCTATAATTTTCACAAATTTTTAATTAAATTTTTGTATAAAATAAATAAAACCGTAGTTATTAATATAACAAAAAAATCTTGCATTTGCAAGTATAATAGTATTATGATAATATTAAATAATTGTGGCAAAAATTAGATTTTTTTATGCAAGTTTAATTTATTTTAATCCATTTATATTTTAAGTTTAATTTTAACTAAAATAAATTAAGATATTTTTAATACATTAATAATAAATTTAATATAAAATAAGGAAAAGATTAGCCACTTATGTATAAGAAATTTCAAAAAGAAATTTCGTTATTGTTAGGAGTGTTGAAAATGGATATAAAGGAAAACAAAGAATTAGTATTAGGCCTTTATAAAAAAATGCTATTATGTAGAAAGTTTGAAGAAAATGTTCAATATTACTTTTCACTTGGTATGATTCACGGTACAACACATTTAAGTATCGGTGAAGAAGGAACTGCTGCAGGGACATGCTCTGCACTTGAAGAAACAGACCAAATTTTTGTTACTCACAGAGGTCACAGCGATGTTATTTGCAAAGGTATTGATATTAACAAAATGATGGCAGAAATATTTGCAAAAGAAACCGGCATTTGTCACGGAAAAGGCGGATCAATGCATATTGCAGACTTAGAAAAAGGCATTATGGGTGCTAACGGAATTGTTGGCGGAGGTATTCCTCTTTCTTTAGGAAACGCTTTTGCAAATAAACACTTCAAAAATAACAAAGTAACTGTGTGTTTCTTTGGTGATGGAGCTACAAACGAAGGAGCTTTCCATGAATCCATGAATCTTGCATCTGTTTGGAATTTGCCTATCATTTTTGTTTGTGTTAACAACACTTATGGAATGAGCACACATATTTCCAAGGTAATGAAAATTACAGATATAGAAAAACGTGGTGAAGCTTATGGAATACCATCAGTTTCTGTAGACGGAAATGATTGCCTTAAAGTATATGAAACAGTAAAAAAAGCAAGAGAATATGTTGCTTCAGGAAAAGGCCCTATTCTTGTTGTTGAAAATACCTATAGAATTTCTGGTCACTCAAAAAGTGATGGTAATCTCTATAGAACTAAAGATGAAATAAACGAATGGAAAGAAAGATGTCCTATTCGTTTCCTTAAATCAAAAATTATTGAATCAAAAGTTGCAACAAAAGAAGATTTAAAATTACTCGATGACGAGGCTTCCCAAATTATTGATGATGCAGTTGAATTTGCACTTAAGAGCCCTTTACCAAATGTTGCTGACATTTATAACGGTTTATATTCTGAATAATTGGAGGTTTTGTTATGTCTAAAAGTGAAATTACTTATGCTAATGCTATAAATCAAGCTATAAGTGAAGAAATGCGTAAAGATGATACCGTTTTTATGCTTGGTGAAGATATTGGAGTTTATGGAGGAGCATTTGGTGTTTCTGTAGGAATGGTTGAAGAATTTTCTGAAAAACGTATTATTGATACCCCTATTTCCGAAACCGCTATTGTTGGACTTGCAATAGGTGCTGCAATGAACGGAATGAGACCTATTGTAGAAATCATGTTCTCTGACTTTATTACAGTTTGTTTTGATATGATTGTAAACCAGGCTGCAAAAATTAAATATATGTTTGGAGGAGTACCTAAACTTCCTTTTGTATTAAGAACAGCTGCCGGCTGTGGAACAGGTGCTGCTGCACAACACTCACAAAGCCTTGAGGCTCTCCTTTGCCATATTCCTGGTTTAAAAGTTGTTGTTCCTTCAACTCCTTATGATGCAAAAGGTTTATTAAAAGCCGCTATTCATGATAATAACCCTGTAATCTTTCTTGAACAAAAAAAATTATACAGAACCAAAGGGTTTGTTCCTGATGAGGATTATGAAATTGAACTTGGAAAGGCTGATATAAAAAGAGAAGGATCAGATGCAACCATTATCACTTATGGAAGAATGGTTTTAACTTCTTTAGCAGCAGCTGAAACACTTTCAAAAGAAGGAATTAATGTTGAAGTAATAGATTTACGTACTTTAATACCTCTTGATAAAGAAACTCTTATTGAATCCATTAAGAAAACAAAACATTGTATAATTGTACATGAAGCAGTAAAAACTGGTGGATTTGGTGCAGAAATATCTGCCATGTTAACAGAAAGCGAAGCATTTTTCTATCTTGATGCTCCGATAATAAGACTTGGGGCTTATGATATTCCTGTTCCTTTTTCACCTATACTTGAACAAGCAGCTGTTCCTGATGAAGAAAAAATATGTGAAGCTGTTAGAAAATCTCTTTCTTAATAGGAGGAAACTTATATGGCAAAAGAAATATTTATGCCCAAAACAGGAATGGATATGACAGAAGGTAAACTTATAAAATGGTTTAAAAATGTTGGAGATACTGTTACTGCCGGAGAAGATCTTTTTGAGATTGAAACAGATAAAATAACCATGCAAGTTGAAGCTCCCGCAAGCGGTACCTTACTTTGTAAACTGAGAAATGACAGAGATGTTGTTCCTGTAGTAACTGTAATAGGATATATTGGGAAAAAAGGCGAAAAAATCCCTGAAAAACAAACTCTTTTAACTATAAATAATACAAATACATCTGAAAAAAATGATTTAAATTTTATTTTAAAAAAATCTATACCTAAAAAAACACCTAAATCATCTTACTTTATGGCTACACCTTTAGCAAAAAAAATTATGAAAGAAAAAGAAATTTCTCCTGAAAATATAGTTCCAACAGGCTCGTATGGGGAAATAAAATTTTCTGATGTTCAAAAATATATTGATTTAAAAAATTCATGTGATATATCTCCACTTGCCAAAAAAATTGCAGAATATAATAATATTGAAATTACTAATATTCATGGAAGCGGCTATAAAGGAAAAATATTAAAAGAAGATGTTTTAAAAGAAATTGAAAATAAAACAAGACGAGTAAAAATTTCAGGTATTAGAAAAGTTATATTTAACAAAATGTCAAAATCAAATTCTGAAATACCTCCTGTTACACAGTCTTTAAGTGCTGATGTTACAGAACTTTTAGAATTTAGAAAAGAATTAAATAAGGATATTTCTCACAAAATTACTATAAATGATTTTATTGTTAAAGCAGTAGCTAAAGCTTTGGAAAGATGTCCTTTTATAAACATACGTCTTGATGGAGATTATATTATAAAAAATAAAGAAATAAATTTGGGAATTGCTGTTTCACTTAACGAAGGAATTGTTGTTCCTGTTATTAAAGATGCTAACAAATTATCTCTTTATGATATTTCTTTAGAATCAAAACGTGTATCCGAAAGCGGAAGACGTGACAGATTCAATGCCAAAGATGCACTTGTATCAAGTATGACAATTACAAACCTTGGTATGTTTGGAATTGAAGATTTTACACCTATAATAAATTATCCCGAAGCATCTATATTAGGCGTTTGTACAGTAAAAGACGAACTTTCACTTATCAATAACAATGTTTGTGTCAGAAAAAAAATAAAGCTTTGTTATACTTATGACCACAGAATTATTGATGGAGTTCCTGCTGCTAAATTTTTATGTGAAATAAAAAAAGAACTTGAAAACCCTCACAATTTATTAAACTAAAAAATCCCGCTAAAAGCGGGATTTTTATTTTGTAAAAATTTATTTTGATGTAAATCTTATGTATTCAGCTACACATGCTATAAATTGACAATTTGTTGGTTTTTCTTCAAAATTAAACCCAGTAAGATCTCTAAATACATTACTTGCCCCTTTTTTCCATGCAGACTCTATTGCATGTCTTATTCCTCTTTCCACCTTACTTGCACTTGAAGAATATTCTTTACCTATTTCTGGATACATTCTTTTTGTTATTCCTATTAATGACTCTTTATCATTAACAACCATTTCTATTGCTGTTCTTACATAATAATACCCTTTAATACTTGGAGAAACCCCTAGTTTGTTTAGAATAGATGATATTTTATATTCATTTGTTTCAAGTTTATTTGGGACTCTATTATTTTCTGTAACTTTTAAGTCAGAATTTAATGATTCTTTTATTATATTTCTTTCTTTTGTTTTTCCTTTCCCTTTTAAAACTATTTCATACATTCTTTCCATAAAAAGCTCTTCTTTAAGAGGCTTTATCATAAAATAATTTGCTCCCATGAGCATTGCTTTTTCAGCAATATCTGGTGGTGCAAAAGCAGACACCATTACACAGATTATTTCTTTATTTTTTTCCCTTATTTCTTTAAGAATTTTAAAACCATCTTTTGATGGCATTAGTACTTCGATTACTACCACATCGGCATTACTTTTTAAAATTTTTTCGGCTGCTTTTTCCCCATTTGAAGCAAACCCCACTATTTTGCCTAAATCATTTGATAATAAGTAATCATAAAGCACATCATGAAACCCCGTATTATTATCGGCAATAAAAATT
>CALWSX010000072.1 GCA_944384285.1 uncultured Lachnospiraceae bacterium | reverse complement strand
AATGTTTTAAATTTAGCATCTTCAATAATGCCGTTTTCTATTTTAAGGTAAACTTTCATAATATCGCCGCATTTAGCGTTTCCAACAGTACCAACACCGCTGGCATCTTCAATTTCGCCTACGTTTCTAGGGTTCATAAAATGATCCATTACTTTTTTTTTGTTTTCCTTATATAAAACCTCCCAAGTAAATTTTCAAAAATTATTTATCGCAAGAGCAGCCTAAACCGCAGCAATTAGTACCTTTTACAAAATCTTCGTATAAAGGTGACATTTCACGAAGACGTTTAACAATTGGAGGAAGTTCTTTAATGATGTAATCAACTTCTTCCTCTGTGTTGTAGTGACCAAGAGTAAGTCTTAAAGAACCGTGAGCCTTTTCATGAGGCAAACCGATTGCAAGAAGAACATGTGAAGGGTCAAGAGAACCTGATGTACAAGCAGAGCCGCTGGAAGCGAAAATGCCTTTCATATCAAGTAAAAGAAGCATTGACTCACCTTCAATAAATTCAAATGAAATATTGCAGTTTCCAGGAAGTCTGTCAACTGGGTGTCCGTTAAGTCTGCAATAAGGGATATTTTCTGTAATGCCTTTAATAAGCTTATCTCTAAGATATATAAGTTTTTTGCTTGTTTCTTCAAGTTCAGCATCAGCAAGTTCAATAGCTTTACCAAGACCTACGATGCCAGGTACGTTTTCTGTTCCTGCACGTCTGTTTCTTTCCTGAGCACCACCATGGATAAATGATTTAATTTTAACACCTTTTCTGATGTATAAAGCACCAATACCTTTAGGTCCGTTAAGTTTATGGCCTGAAAGAGAAAGCATATCTATATTCATTTCTTTAACATCAATTTTAACATGACCTACAGCCTGAACAGCATCTGTGTGGAAGTAAATGCCTTTTTCATGGGCAAGTTTACCGATTTCAGCAATAGGCTGAATTGTACCGATTTCATTGTTTGCAAACATAATAGAAATAAGAATTGTAGTAGGTCTTATAGCTGCCTCAAGGTCTTCCATGCGGATTTTGCCGTATTCGTCAACAGGAAGATAAGTTATTTCAAAGCCTTTTGACTCAAGGTATTCACAAGTATGAAGCACAGCATGATGTTCAATAGCAGTAGTAATAATGTGGTTACCTTTTTGGCTTAAAGCCTCAGCCACACCTTTGATAGCCCAGTTATCACTTTCTGAACCGCCTGCTGTAAAGAAAATTTCGTTAACGTCAGCGCCTAATGCTTTAGCAACTCTTTCTCTTGCAACATCAATAGCTTTTTTGCTGTCTCTTGCAATAGAATAAATACTTGAAGCATTTCCGTAATGTTCACTGAAGTAAGGAAGCATTTCATCAAGAACTTCTTTTCTTACAGGAGTAGTAGCAGCATTATCGAAATAAATTTTATCCATAAAAAATCCCTCCAAACAATTAACGTTGAATATTATTAACCTTTATATAATCCTGGGCCAATTCCTGTAAAGTAATGGCGTCAGCTGCATCGTTAAGGCTTTCCTCAAGCCTTGACCAAACTGTTTTAGACACACAGCAGTCGCAGTTTTCATGACACCCGTTTTTCTGGCAGTCTACAGGAGAAAGTGACCCTTCAAGAACTCTAAGCACAGTACCTATTTTAATTTCTTCAGGCGGCAAAGCCAAAACATAACCACCCTTAGCACCTCTGGTACTTTTAACCAGCCCTGCTTTTTTAAGGCTTGCAATAAGCTGTTCCAGATATGCCTCGGAAATATCCTGTCTAAGCGCAATATTTTTTAAGGAAGTCTGATTTTCTGTAGCATAAACAGCTATATCAATCATGGCTTTAAGACCATATCTTCCTTTAGTTGAGATTTTCATTTTACCACCTCTTTTAATTCCGAGTAAAAAAATCGGAATAGTATTGAGGCCGCCGTATAAGGCTGTTTTAATTCCAACTAATTTAGTTGGAATTAACTGTAGTTATAGTATCATCATTTTTTACCGATGTCAATATTTTATTCCATAATATTTTAAAGATTAATAAAATGTTAATAAAAAAGCCTTCACAATTTATGATTTAGACTCTTTATTTTTTTCAAAGTATGATATATACTTAAAGTTAATAAGAAGTAACCCAAATAAGTAATCTCATAAAAATAGGAGAAGGTGAGAAAAGAATGGATTTTCCAAAACGACTAAAACAGCTTAGAAAAGAACGTAAAATGAAACAGACAGATTTAGCAGAAATCCTAAACTACGGTTACACCACGATATCTAACTACGAGTCAGGCACAAACACTCCTGCCATAGGTGATATTATAAAAATAGCGAAAAAACTCGATGTATCTCTTGATTACCTTTTAGGCATATCCGATGTAAAAAAACCGTTTGCTCCTGATAATGAGCTTGATAATATCAGTGAAAGAATTTTAGATAAAACATATTATCTTGATGCCCAAAGCAGACAAGAACTTTTAGACTATATGGATTGGCTCATATTCCGACAGGATATGCGTGTAAGAAGAGTTGCTCAAGTACCTCCTGAATATAAAACAAAACAGTCACAATAAA
>CALWSX010000071.1 GCA_944384285.1 uncultured Lachnospiraceae bacterium | reverse complement strand
CCGTATCGGTATAAGATATTTCCGGCCTTTCACTATACAAAACTAATTCGGAAGATATAGATTTAGCTAACCACATATTAGGAAACACTTCGCAGAAAGCACGCTGTCTCTTTGTTAATCTTGGCGGTTCAATATACTCTTCAAATAACCAATTATAAAATCCTATTTTACATGAACAATCACTGTTTCTAAAATCAAAAGCGCAATCAAAGCAATCAGATTCAGAACACTTTTTAACTTTGCCTTTAATCACTGCAATATCAAAACCTTCATCAAGAATCTCTTTTATTTCTTTATCATACTTTTAATAATTTTTCATGATTTATTCCTTTCATTTTTCTATTTCCCAATTTAGCATTTCAACTATACTATATGGTTTATCTCCCTTTTTAATAAAATCAAAATTAGGGAAATATCCTACATGATCATTTATAAACATAGGAGATATACGATCTTTTTTATCTTGTATATAATCTAATTTATTATCTGACCATACAGGCATAAAATTGAACCACATTAAATTTCCGTTTCTATTTCTTACTAAATATCCTGTTTGCAATGAAAAACACAAATAGTATTGACGTGAAGTTAATGTTGCGTCTTCTTTATATTCCTGTATAAGCCAATCTAATGCTTTTTGCCTACATGACGTGCTTCTATCATCTCTGAAAAAATCGCATTCTTCGCAATTTATATCCAAACAATCAACAGGACTATTATTTACTAATGCGATAAATGAAGCTGAACTTATATTTATTATCTTTTTAATTTCTTCTTTATACTTTTCTGCATTTAACACTTTTATCTTTTATCCTTTCTATTATTTATTTTGATATTTCATATAAATCAATTCCAGATTCTTCTTTTAATATTTTTATCAATTCTTCTATTGAAACGTTATTTGACATAATCATCTCATAATTGTCTAAACATAAATCCACAAATCTTTCTATTCTATTTCTTCCTTTTTCATCAACTTTCCTTGTCAAATAAGCATACTTATCATGTAATACCATTGTTGGTATAGAAAGCATTAGAATAAAAGACTTTTTCAATATTTCTTCTGTTATTTCTTCCTTTATTTTATTTAATTCAATTTCATTTATTTTTTCTAATTTATTATTTTTATCTTTTTTTCTTTTATTTTTCTTTATATTATAATAACTTCCCATAATATTTATTTATTATTTTCAATATTATTATTTTCTATAGTTTCAGTAGATGCAATAGTTTCAGTTGTTGCTTTATCCCATTCAGTTTCTATTTTTAAACTGAATGGAACGTTGTTTACATTTGGATTTAATATATTGTCGGTCTGATTCATATCATATTTAACATCAAATACTTCATATGGTTTTGAATTTGAAACTGTTATTGTATCTAAATACATTCTTTCTTCATTCTCTGCATCAACTGGTTCATCCCACCATGTACACCAACTACATGGTATTTCTTTATTACATTTATCTATCCCGCATCTTGCAAGGCCTTTATCATTTTCAATATTCCACGGACTATTTTTAAATTTCTTTACAAATATGCTTTTATTTGTTTCTCTCGGATTATCCTTCATCCAATTTTCCATATCTTTCAGAAATTCATCTGTTTCATTTTCCATATATTCATAGCAATCCTGAAAGCTATATTTTTCAATATTACCCTGCAAATAACAATCTTCGCATTCCTCAAATGAATTGCACATTCTATTTTTCTCTTTTATTATAGTTTTAAAATTTGTAATCATTTTATTATTTCCTTTCATTTCACTATATTGATAAATAAAAAATAGTTCCAAATATTATTCCAATAAGCCCGCCAAAAGCAAATTGTAATATTCCTTTTTCTTCTATAAATTCATCTATTTTATTTAAATAATTTGATATGTTTTTACATTTTTCTTTCATTTTTATTTACTCCTATTATTTCCAATTTTATTCTATATTTTTATTCTATATTAACAATGTCTTCATTATTTATATTTTCTTCTATATTCTCATCTGATATTTTTTCAGCTGCTTTTTCTAATGCTTCCAAGAAGCCATCATCTTCTATTTCCTGATTTAATCCAACCCTTGTTTTTTCAATATCAAGCTTTTGTTTCATTATTTCTAATTTTTGTTCTTCTATTTTTCTTTTCCAGTCATACGGATTATGATCCATATAATTCTCCAATTTATCATAAGCCTTTAACCTATCAGGAAATTTTATTGTGATACCACCAGAGGCATTTTGTGATATTTCCTGTATTATTTGACCATCAATCTTATCAAAATCTTTTAATGTTATTTTATTTCCTTTTTTTTCAATATAATCAGTAATATCATAAAATGCCATCTTGGCGTATCCATTCAATATATCTTCTGCATTTACAACTGCTTTATGGTAAAGCTTTAGCTTTAACCATGCTATGTAATTTATTACACAAGGTTTGTTTCTTACAACTTTTGATATTGTTTTATTCGATAAAGGTTTATATCCTGCTTTTATGGCTGCCATTTTAATATTATAATCACTTATATAATATTCACAAAAGGCAACTTCCCTATCAGTCATACCTTGTATCATTTCTTCCCTTGTAAAATTTTTCAATTCTTCCTCTGTATATTCAGACACCTTTTTTTTCTTAGGTGGCAATTTAACTACCTTCCTTCCATTTTTTTATTTATTCCCTCTTTATTATTTCTTTATAATATCCTTTACTTACATTTTCTTTTGTTTTCATTTTATTGAAAAAAGATATCAGTTTGCACGAATTACAATTATATTCTTCATTTATAAAAAATGACTTATGAAATTCTTTGCATACTTTACAATATGATTTTAATTCTTCATTTATTTCCATCATAAAGTATAAATATATTGTTATTGTTGTTTCTGATACTTTTTCTACATTCCATACAACTTTATCAATATTTTTAGATATTATTTTTTTAGACACCCATTTGCAAGCTTTTAAATATGCATTTTTTAAATTACCTTGAGTATTTATAAAATCTTTTTCATAAAATTTAATTAAACCAAGCATTTGTGGCTCCTTTATTTTTCAATTGCATTTTTAGCAATTTTATCACATTTTTCATTTATTTCATTGCCTGAATGCCCTTTTACCTTTATAATTTGAAAATCAAATAACTTATCATATTTATTTACTTTTAACCACAAATCCTTGTTTATTACCGGTGTACCTTTATTTGTCACCCATCCATTATTTATCCATTTTTTCAACCATCTTTTGTTTATGGCATTCACACAATAAGCTGAGTCAGAAAATATTCTAACAGAATATATGTTATTTTTATTCTTTTTTATTAACTTGTACATATATTCCAATGCTTTTACTATTGATAATAATTCCATTCTATTGTTGGTTGTCTCAAGCTCACCACCACAATATATTTCTTCAAAATCATTTGTGCCATTTGTAGCTATGAAGGCCCAACCGCCATTCCCTGGATTACCTGAACATGCACCATCGGTATATATATCAAATTTTATTTTTTCCATTTTTTATATCCTTTTATTTCTATTTGTAATAACAATAAACACATATTTTTAACAACAACTCGCTTAATGTTTTTGACACAATTGTTGTTAAAATTTCTTTCTTTTTATTATTTTTATCATATATATGACAATATTGTCTATTTTCAAAATAAGATATTGCTGATATTTCTTTCTTTTTCTTTGTACATATTATATTCATTAAATTTGACATTTTATCAATATCACCTTTAAAATCTTTATATGTAAGATTTTTATTTTTTATTGATTTTATTTCGTTAAATAACTTTATTAATATTTTAGAATTTTCTTTCATTTTACAATTCAAAAATGGTATTTCATCAATATTTACATTATTTATATTTTCCATTTTAATTGCACTCCTTCTTCTTTATCTTTTTTATTATTTATTATATTTGCTAATTGTTTTGAGTATTTTAACATTCTATTTCTTGCATCATTTAAATCATTTGTATACAATCCATTATGTCTTTTTATTTTTAAAGCATAATTTGTTAATGATGGAGCATCATACCTATTAAATCCAACATTATTACTTCTTTTATTACTTTTTTTTAACTTGAATATCATACATTATCAATATAGCTTTCATTAAAGCTGAATTATTCTCCAATAATATCTTTTTCATATCTTCTGAAGAATATCCTCTTTCTTCCACTATTTTTATACCCATATCAGTTAACCATTTCATATACATACAAGCCATATATATTTAGTCTGATTCATTTTTATTATCTTGATTATAATATATATGGCTTGCATTATTTATTTTATTCTGCCTTATTTTCTTGCTTTTTATTGATAACGTTGATTATTAGATATCCCAATCTTCATCGTCATCATCCTCATCGTCTTCTACTTTCTTGGAAGCCTTTTTCTTTGCAGAAGTAGTCTTTTTAGCCGGCCTACCTCTTCTCTTAGCAGGCTTTTTTACTTCCTCCTCATCCTCATCGTCATCATCTTCATCATCTTCTTCCTCTATCTCATCGTCATCATCTTCATCATCTTCTTCCTCTACCTTTTTAGCTGGTCTACCTCTTCTTTTTGTTGCTTTCTTTTCTTCTTTCTTTTCTTCTGCTTCTTCCTCTTCATCATCTTCGTTATTTTCAATCTTAGACTTTATTGCACCTTCAAACTTTCTTGCTGTAGCCCAATCAGGCATAGCATTCATAAGTTCTTCAAATGCTTCCTTTGCTACGTCATTTACAAGAGAACCAGCAATAGTAGATACAATATTTACAATATTTGGAAATCTCTTCCCAGCATCATTAATTGCTTCTCTTGCTACATCTCCACCTGCAATAATTGCATTACCAATTTCACTCATTGTCCAATTCTTAGCCATTTTTTAAATCTCCTTTTTTTCTTTTTTATTAGGTTTTATTATTTTGTTTTGTCATTAATATTATATCACATTGTTATTAATGTGTAAATACCTTTTTTTATTTTTTTCAATAAATAATACTTGAATAATTGTTATTCATATATTCCTTCAAATCATTGTATAATGAATAAAAATCTTCTTCCTTTACGATAATCGAACCTTTCTCATAGAAATATTTCTCGTATCCTTCATCATCTACTTTTATTCTTTTTGCAATAACAAATTCATCTTCTTTATTTTTTGATATTACAAGTTGTTTATTTTTTGATAAACTACAAGTCCCTATTATTTCAAATCCATTAATCATTTTCTTCTTTTTCCTCTCTTATTTTCTTTATTTTACTTTTAAAATTTTTTATTTCAGCTTTTATATTATTATAAGCCATATTTCTTTTTGATAATACCAAATCTGACTTTATAGGCTTTGTTAATGATGAATCATCAAATATTTCTTTTACTTCACTTTCTACTTCTCCTATTATTTTTGCTATATTTTTTAAAGAAGCATATGATAAACCTTCTTTCATTATTCATCACCTTCTTCATCTTCTTCTATATTTCCTACACATAATATATTGACAACTATTTCTTTTTCCGACAATAAATTTATATTATTTAACTCAACAAAATCTGATTCAGAATTAAATTTTATATTTGATTCACCGTCTCTATCTACTTTTAATTCATTTAAATAAAATGTGCCTATTTTTATAGGTTTATTTGTATTAATTTTTGCTAATACTTCTACATTACAATTTAAAAGCTGTAATAATTCTAAACAATTTACTAATTCTGAATATGGTGCCTTAAATCTTAAATCAACAGAAGTATTCTTTTTTACACTGTGACCATCATATTGAACTTCTAATTTTACTTTTACTTTTTTCATTTATATTATTTCTCCTTTTTCATTTTTTATTTCCACATCTCCCATGCAAATGTCTATTATTTTATAATTTATTTTATATCCATTTGTTTCAAATGAAAGTATGTCATTGTCAATACCATATATCCCTACAAATATTGCCTGTTTTGGTATTAAATTTTCTTTTGTTCTTATATAAAATTTTTCTCCAATCTTTAATTTTTTTATTTTATTATTTTTTTCATTTATTATTTTTTTCATTAAGTTTGCTTTTTCTAAATTTTTCATTTTTTCTTTCCCTTTCTTTTTCAAGCTCTTTATAAAACTTTTCTTTTGCTTTCAAAGAACTTACAATTTTTATTTTTCCATTTTCATTCTCTTTATTTATTTCGTCATTTTCAATATTTAATTCATTTATTATTCCATCACTTTTATATTCTTTACATTCCAATAAATTACTTAGCTTATATAGATTTTGCGGTTTTATTAAAAAATATCTTTCATCCCTTTGCAAAAATTCAATTATAAATAAAGGAATTTTGTTTTCAACCAAAGCATGATATTCAAGTTTATCAATATCATCTAAATTTATTTTATAGCTTGAATAATCAGTGCTTTTTAGTTGAGCAATAATGTTTTCATTTTGCCCATCTTCTTTTATTAACCATCCTGCACCCGACATTGGAGTCGCTTTTAAACCATATAACTCCATTACTCTTTTTTCATTTTTTGAATAGAATTTGCCATTCCTTTTTCTCCTTTTTTTATTTTCCACATTTACTCCTTTTGATTAATTTAATTAATTTTGATAATATTTAATAAATGGTGGGCCATCAGGGATTTGAACCCCGGACCAACCGGTTATGAGCCGGCTGCTCTCACCGCTGAGCTAATGGCCCTTATGGCAGGGATAATAGGATTCGAACCTATGAATGATGGAGTCAAATTCCATTGCCTTGCCGCTTGGCTATATCCCTATATATTTATATTAAGCTGCCAGTTTTCTGGCAGCTTTTACATACTTATTATCAAAATTGAAATTAAACATTCTAATTTCATCTTTCGACATGCCTTTGAATACCGAAATAGTTAAAACCTTTTCAACATTCATCACATTTATCAACTTCGTAATATACTCAATACATCTGTAAGAGAAAATATAATTCATATCAAATTTATTTGACTGTTCTCTTAATGAATGTACAAAATCAATTAAATCTTTATCACCATTTGCAATTTTGAGTTCTACATTTTCATCGTAATTGAATTCAATAATAACAAATCTATCCATTGTTGCTGAATCAATAACCATTCTACCTGTATACTGTTCATCAGCACCTGTGCCAACAGTATTACCAGCAGCTATTACTCTAAAATTCTCATTTGCATCTATTTTTCCGTTTGGAAATTCGAAATAACCATTGGCTATAGCAGCATTAAGAAGTATTAATACTTCAGGAATAGAAGCATCAAGTTCATCAAGGAAAAATAAACCCCCATTTTTAAATGCTTTATAGAATTCTGTTTCGTGGTATACACCACCTGCATCTATAAAGCCTGTCAGCTTATATTCCTGCTGAACAGAATTTGTAAAATAGAATTCAAGACCTAAGTCCTTTGCTATTTCTTTGATTGTATAATTTTTACCTGAGCCAGCAGGTCCTGTTAAATAAACCGGAATATTTGCTTCCAAACAAGTTTTAATTGTTTCATATTCTTTATGACGAATTTCTTTGCCTGTTACATCTTTTACTATTTTTTTATTTTTTTCAACTACTTTCTTTTCTTCTACTTTATTTGTTTTATTGCTATCTTTTTTTGCATTTGTTTTAGACTTTTTGATTGAAGCATCATATATCTTTTTTACATCTACAATCTCCATTTCTTCATCGAATGTAAATTTATATCCTCCAATGATGAAGAAGTTAAAGCCTTTTTCTTTTCTACACTTTCTTGTATATTCTTTATCGTCATCCATAACAACTCTAACAATGTTATTTTCTTCTCTTACGATATTCTTTACATTCATCATAGTTTTTATCTCCTTGTTTATTTTCATCTAACTTTTTAACTAACCTTACTTACAGTTATATTATAATACATATATGATGAAATGTAAATAGGTTTTTTTAACTTTTTTTCAAATTATTTTTTAATAATTTATAATCATTTTCTAAAGCCTTCATTAATTCAATATTATTATCTGATTTTATTTTTGAATAAAGATCAAATCCTGTACCAGATTCAAAATCTTTAAAATATTTATAGTATTTTGTTTTTTTAAAACTTTCAGGATACTTTTCTTTCAAATATAATAGCTGTTTTGTATTTGCATTATAATTTGCATCTGATACAATATTTTCATTTAATTCATAATACAAATAGCTGTGAAATATTATCCATCTTTCTAAAAGTTGAATTCTTTCTACGTTTGTAAAATATGGATTTTTAAAATTCATTATTTGCTGCTCCTTTTTATTTATTTTTCTTTGTCAGATGAAAATCATTTTTTTTTTTTTTTTTTTTTTTTTTTTTTTTTTTTTTTTTTTTTT
>CALWSX010000070.1 GCA_944384285.1 uncultured Lachnospiraceae bacterium | reverse complement strand
AACTAAAATGATGAGTAATATAAGAATGTATAAATTTGTAAAAAAATGACGAAAAATTAACAAACAGTAAAGGTGTTATTATATGAAAAGTACAAAAAAAATAAAAAATTTTTTAATTTATATAATCTAATTCTTAATAATATCGAATAATAATAAATTTATATTGACATTTTATACTAATTATGTTACCATATATTCTGTTACCAGCAGTTAATTTATTTTTAGCAGGAGGATTTGAAATGAAAAAAGGTACAGTAAAATGGTTCAACGCAGAAAAAGGTTTCGGATTCATCAGCGTTCCAGGTGAAGATGATGTTTTCGTACATTTTTCAGCAATCCAGGCTGAAGGCTACAAAACACTTGAAGAAGGTCAGGAAGTAGTTTTTGACGTTGTTGAAGGTGCTAAAGGCCCACAGGCTGCTAACGTTACACTCGCTTAATCAAGGTTTTTTATTTTTTTGATATTAGATGCATTAGCGTTTAAATATATATATTATTAAAAATACAAACAGATTATGCACTTCCGTGAGGCTATATTATATAGTCTCATTTTTTATTGTTAAAAATATAATTTTTTTATTTACAATATTGATATACGTGGTATTATTATATATGATGTATTTTTATAAAATAAATATTTTGGAAAAATATAAATAAGATACAAAGATATTCTTAATTGAAAAACTATTATAAAAGGAGAAAAATATGGGTGAATCAATGACTGGCTTAAGAAGAAGCCATATGTGCGGAAATATTACAGAAAAAAATATTGGTGAAACCGTAACTGTTATGGGTTGGGTTCAGAGAAAAAGAAATTTAGGACAGCTTGTTTTTATTGCTCTTAGAGATAATACTGGAGTTGTTCAGGCCGCTTTTGATGAAGCTTCTACAGATAAAGAACTTTTTGCAAAAGCAGAATCAGTAAAAAGTGAATATGTTTTAGCTATAAAAGGTAAAGTTTGTGAAAGAACTGAGGGCAATATAAATGAAAATATGAAAACAGGTCATATTGAAATAATTGCGGAAGAACTTCGTATTTTATCTGAATCAGAAGTTACACCATTCCAAATCGATGACAGCGTTACAGTAAGTGACGAACTTCGTTTAAAATACAGATATCTTGATTTACGTCGTCCTTCAAACTTTAAAAATATAAAACTTAGAAATGATGTGGCTCAAACTGTTAGAAAATTTCTTGAAAATGAAAATTTCCTTGAAATTGAAACACCTATGTTAATTAAGAGCACTCCTGAAGGTGCAAGAGACTATCTTGTTCCAAGCCGTGTTCATCCAGGAACATTTTATGCTCTTCCACAGTCACCTCAGCTTTTTAAACAGATACTTATGGTTTCAGGTATGGATAAATATTTCCAAATTGTAAAATGTTTTAGAGATGAGGACCTTCGTGCTGACCGTCAGCCAGAGTTTACACAGATAGATATGGAAATGTCTTTTGTTGAAGTTGATGATGTAATTGATGTAAACGAAAGACTTATTAAAACTGTATTTAAAGAAAATTTAGGCGTTGATGTTAAAACACCTTTTAGAAGAATGACATATAAAGAAGCTATGGAAAGATTTGGTTCAGATAAACCGGATTTAAGATTTGGTTTTGAACTTAAAGATATTTCAGATGTTGTACGTGGTACAGATTTTGTAGTATTTAAAAATGCCCTTGAAGCAGGCGGAAGTGTTCGTGCAATTAATGCAAATGGTTGTGGATCTTTCCCTCGTAAACAAATAGACAGCCTTGTTGAATTTGTAAAAACATATAAAGCAAAAGGTCTTGCATGGATAGGTGTAAATGAAGACGGTTCTTTAAAATCACAGATTGCAAAATTCTTTACTCCTGAAAAATTACAGGAAATTGTTGATAAAATGGAAGCTAAACCAGGAGATTTAATTCTTATTTGTGCAGATAAAGACAAAGTTGTTTTTGATGCTTTAGGTGCTTTAAGATGTGAGCTTGCAAAGAGACTTGAGCTTACAAAAGCTGATGAATTTAATTTCCTTTGGGTTACAGAATTCCCTATGCTTGAATGGGACGAAGAAGAAAACAGATATGTTGCAGTTCATCACCCATTTACATCACCGATGGACGAAGATATTCCTCTTCTTGATACAGATCCTGGAAAAGTTCGTGCAAAAGCTTATGATATGGTTCTTAACGGTGTTGAACTCGGAGGAGGAAGTATCAGAATTCATAGAAACGACATTCAGAAAAAAATGTTTGAGCTTTTAGGTCTTAAAAAAGAAGAAGCAGAAGAAAAATTTGGTTATCTTCTTGAAGCATTCAAATATGGAGTTCCACCTCACGGCGGACTTGCTTTTGGTTTTGACCGTATGATAATGCTTATGTCCGGAGCAACAACAATCAGAGACGTAATTGCATTCCCTAAACTTAAAGATGCATCATGTGCGATGTCAAATGCCCCTGATGTTGTTGATGAAAAACAACTTGAAGAACTTGGTATTTGTATTAAAGTTTCAGAAGAAGAAAATAAAGAAGATTGATAGAAAAAAGCATTCCTTAAAATTAAGGAATGCTTTTTATTATTTAGAGTGTTTTAAAAAGTTATTATGTTTTTGCTTGAAATGAATTTTAAATAAAATGTTATTTATAAAAATTACTCTTCTTTTTTATCATCAGAGACATTATTTTCTTTATCAACAGCACACTTTAAAATTTCTTCAGCCGATACACCATATAATTTTGCAAGAGCAATTAAATTAGAAGTGCTTGGGTCTGATGTTCCATTTTCCCATTTAGAAACTGCCTGACGGCTAACTCCTAAAGTTTCTGCTACAAATTCTTGTGTCATTTTACAGCGAAGACGGTTTTCTTTTAATATTTCGGATAATGTCTTCCTGACTATTGTTTTTTCTTTCCTGACTTCTTGAGAGTTGATATATTTTCTAAGAGCTTTGATTATTAAGTATATAATATATCCTGCGATTCCGAAAAAAGCTATATATACTAATAAAATACAAATTCCTACAATTATAGTTATAGCCATTTTTTTCACCTCTTTTTGTATAACTAAGTATAAAATAAATAGTCGGTTGATACCACCAATTATAAAGCAACAATTGGTTGCAGTGTGGTATTTGGATAAAATTTTTCTTTATTATATTAAAAATGCATTCTAAAACGTTTAATTTAAATTAAATAAAAATAAATTATATAAATAAAGTCGAGTTGTAGCAAATACTTAGAAATGCTATAATAATATAAATAAACAAATTGATATTGAGGTGTTAAAAATGAAAAATAAAAAGATCATATTGTCTCTATATTTTATATTAATATCATTATTTATATTAGTTGGTTGTTCATCAAATAATGCTAGTAAAGATATGGAATTGGTTAAAACAGATGATATGAACTTAATATATGAGGAAACAATATCTCCTAATGAAGAATATGTTGAGACAGAGTAAGATATAGTATACTATACTGTGGAAATATATCAAGACAATGATAATAAGATTTTTGTTAATGCATACTCCAATTCTGAATTTTTTGAAAGACTACAGTATGAAGTATCATATGATAAGCCAATAACAAAGTCAGATGTAAATATAGAATGGACTACTTTAATGGGCAATCCTGAAGCAACAAAAGAAGAACAATTAAATATAGCTGTGGTATCAATTTCAGAAAATGGAGAAATATTTAATAAACAAAAAATTAATTTTGTAAGTACAGCAATCGATATTATAGTAGATACAATAAATAAAAATAAAAATTAATTTTTATTATATTTTACTAGAATAGTTATTTTAAACTTTAAATTTAATATGTATACAATGAAACAGTTAATTATTATAATTAACTGTTTTTTTTTGTTAGATTTATATTTAAGTTTGAAGTTTCAAAATAAAAAAAATGACATGAAAATCTATAAAAATATAATATAATTTATTTTATAAAATTTTAAGATAAATAGAAGAAAATTATTTTTTGACATATCTTTTAAAATAATATAATATTTAGAATAGAGTTATTTTAAGGAAGGTTGAGTAAGAGACTTAATCTTTTTTAATGTAGATTATTGCAAGTAGGTGAACAGATGAAAAATACAAATAATTCTTATGGGAATGACAGTATAACATCTTTAAAAGGTGCTGACAGAGTAAGACTTAGACCTGCGGTTATTTTTGGTTCTGACGGTATCACAGGGTGTGAACATTCCTTTTTTGAAATATTATCAAATTCTATAGATGAAGCAAGAGAAGGCTATGGAAATAAAATAGAAATAACAAGGTATAAAGATAAATCTATATCTGTAAAGGACTATGGAAGAGGTATACCTGTTGACTATAATGAAAAAGAAGAAAGATATAACTGGGAGCTTGTTTTTTGTGAGCTTTATGCCGGAGGTAAATATAAAAATAACGAAGGCAGTGACTATATGTACAGCCTTGGTTTAAATGGCCTTGGTGCTTGTGCTACACAATATGCTTCAGAATATATGGACGTTTATATTTACAGAGATGGTTATAAATATACTCTCCATTTTGAAAAAGGTGAAAATGTAGGAGGGCTTATAAAAGAAGCCACATCTTCAAAAACTACAGGAACTCAGACAATTTGGAAGCCGGATTTAGATGTTTTCACAGACATAGATATATCTCTTGATTATTATAAAGATGTTCTTAAAAAACAGGCCATTGTAAATTCCGGAATTGTTTTTGAACTTTTTGATGAAGAATCAGGTGAAAAACTTGTTTTTTGTTATGAAAACGGAATAAAAGATTATTTAGAAGAAATAAATGACAAAAAAGGTTTTACAGATATAAAATATCTTGAAAATGAAACAAAAGGCAGGGACAGAGAAGATAAAGATGAGTATAAATTAAAATTTGAAGCCGCTTTCTGTTTCAATAACCAAATAAACCTTATAGAATATTTTCATAATTCAAGTTTTCTTGAATATGGAGGTTCTCCAGACAAAGCAGTAAAATCAGCTTTTGTTTTTGCTATTGATAAGTATTTAAAAACTAACTCTCTTTATAAAAAAGATGAAAAGAAGATTACATTTGCAGATATTGAAGATAGTCTTATTATAGTTGTAAATTCTTTTTCAACTATGACAAGTTATGAAAATCAGACAAAAAAATCCATAACAAATAAATTTATACAAGATGCAATGACAGAATATTTTAAACATTATCTTGAAATTTATTTTATAGAAAATAAAGTTGAGGCAGATAAAATAGCAACACAAGTCTTAGCAAATAAAAGAAGCAGAGAGAGTGCAGAAAAAACAAGAATAAGTATAAGAAAAAAACTTACAGGTTCTTTGGACATAAATAACAGAGTAGAAAAATTCGTAAACTGTCGCTCAAAAGATGTTACTAAAAGAGAAATATATATAGTTGAAGGCGATTCTGCTTTGGGCGCATGTAAACTTGGGCGCGATTCTGAGTTTCAGGCCATTATTCCGGTAAGGGGGAAAATATTAAACTGTTTAAAATCAGATTATAATAAAATTTTTGCAAATGAAATAATCACAGACCTTTTAAAGGTATTAGGTTGTGGGGTTGAAATAGAGTCTAAAAAACATAAATCTTCTATTAACTCTTTTGATATTTCAAATTTAAGATGGAGTAAAATTATTATTTGTACTGATGCCGATGTTGACGGATATCAGATACGAACACTTATACTTACTATGCTTTATAGACTTGTTCCTACTCTTATAAGAGAAAAGAAAGTTTATATTGCAGAATCACCATTATATGAAATTACCTCAGGAAAAGAAACGTATTTTGCATATACTGAAACAGAAAAACTTGAAATTATAAAAAAAGCAAAAGGAAAATGCAAAATACAGCGTTCAAAAGGTCTTGGTGAAAACCAACCGGAAATGATGTGGCAAACAACTATGAATCCAAAAACAAGACGCCTTATACAAGTTACACCGGAAGATGCAGAAGAAACAAAATTAAAATTTGAGCTTTTGTTAGGTGAAAACTTAAAAGGAAGAAAAGAATATATAGAAACAGAAGGATACAAATATATTGATTTAACAGATTTAAGTTAAAATTTTTTTGGAGGAAATAAATGGCTAAAAAAATTAAAGGGTCATCTGATGTAGAAGACAATATTATAATAGAACAAAAAATAACAGATACACTTGAGCTTAATTATATGCCGTATGCAATGAGCGTAATAGTTTCCAGAGCGATTCCTGAAATTGATGGTTTTAAGCCTTCTCATAGAAAACTTTTATACACAATGTATAAAATGGGACTCATAAAAGGAGACAGAACAAAATCATCAAATGTAATAGGGCAAACCATGAAATTAAACCCTCATGGAGACATGGCAATTTATGAAACAATGGTAAGGCTTACAGAAGGAAATGGAGCGCTTATACTTCCTTTTGTGGATTCAAAGGGAAATTTCGGAAAGCAGTACTCAAGAAATATGGCTTTTGCGGCAGCAAGATATACAGAAGTAAAACTTGCGCCTATATGTGAGGAAGTTTTTCAAGATATAGATAAAAATACAGTTGAATTTGTAGATAATTTTGATGGAAGTATGAAAGAACCACTTCTTCTTCCTACAACTTTTCCAAATATCCTTGTAAATCCAAATCAAGGTATTGCAGTAGGTATGGCAAGTTCATTTTGTAGTTTTAATCTTAGAGAAATTTGTGATGCTGCAGCAGAATACGTTAAAAATAGCAACATTGATTTATTAAACTATATTAAAGCTCCTGATTTTTCAACAGGTGGAGAAATAATATATAATTATGATGAACTTAAAAAAATATATGAAACGGGAAAAGGAAGCTTTAAAGTAAGAGCAAAATATAAATTTGATAAGAAAAACAGCTGTATAGATATTTATGAAATTCCTTATACAACTACAATAGAGGCTATTATTGATAAGATAATACAGCTTGTAAAAACAAATAAAATTAAAGAAATAACAGACGTAAGAGATGAAACAGATTTAAATGGTCTTAAAATTACTATCGATGTAAAAAGAAACACAGATATAGAAAAATTAATGTATAAACTTTTTACAATGACACCTCTTACAGATTCTTTTAGCTGTAATTTTAATCTTTTGATAGATGGTCACCCAAAAACACTTGGTGTGTATGGTATATTTGACGAGTGGATAGCGTTTAGAATAAAATCTATAAAAAATCGTATTAAATTTGATATAGATAAAAAATCAGAAAAAGAACACTTACTTGAAGGTCTTTCCAAAATACTTGTAGATATAGATAAAGTTATACGTATTATAAAAAACACAGAAAAGGATTCAGAAGTTATACCAAACCTTATGAAGGCCTTTGATCTTGACAAACTTCAAGCTGAGTTTGTTGCTGAAATAAAGCTTAGAAATATTAATAAGGAATATATTTTAAATCGTGTGAATAAGCTTTCAAAACTTAAAAAAGAAATAACAAAACTTAAAGACACACTTTCAAATGAATCAAAAGTAAAAAATATAATAGTAAAACAACTTAAAAATGTTTCTAAAAAATATGGAATTGACAGAAAAACATCTATTGTTTATGAAGAAGAGGTTAAAACCGTTTCTGAAGAGGAACTTATTGAGGATTATCCTGTAAATATATTCCTTACAAAAGAGGGATATTTTAAAAAGATTACTCAAGTGTCTTTAAGAATGTTTTCTGAACAAAAATTAAAAGAAGACGATGAAATAGTTGTTTCAGAAGAAACGTCAAACAGAGAAACTCTAGTATTCTTTTCTGACAAAGGAAATGTATACAAAATAAAATTAAGTATGTTTTCTGATACAAAGGCAAGTTCCATAGGAGATTATCTTCCTAATATTTTAGAAATGGAAGACGATGAAAAAATAATTTATGTAACCCCAGCAAGGGATTATAAAGGATATATGATATTCTCATTTGAAAACGGAAAGATTGCAAAAGTTTCGATGAATGCCTATGAAACAAAAATGAACAGGAAAAAACTTATAAACGCATATTCCATAAAAGAAAAACTTGTTCGTATGGTAAGAATTGATGAAGACAAAGAAATTGTTCTTATAAGAGATGAAGACAAGGCGACTATTTTTGATACATCTCTTTTAAGAGAACTTACAACAAAATCATCTTCAGGTGTTCAGGCTTTATCATTGAAGAAAAACAGCAAGGTTACAAAAATGTTTTTAGAAGATGAGTTTATATCTGATAACAAAGAATATTATAAAACCTCAAAAGTACCAACAACAGGACATTTCCTTAAAGAACAAGATAAGAAACAAAATGGATTTGTTGTTCAGCTTAGTATATAATCAAAAACAATTTTCTTGAAAATATATACACTTGTATAAAAACGTGTTAAAATATATATAAGTGAAACTTTAAATGTAAAAAAGAAAGGGATTGATAACAATGAAAACCATAGGAATTATTGGCGCAATGGAAGAAGAGGTAGCTTTATTAAAAGAAAAAATAGATGTTGTATCTATAAAGGAAATGCTTGGCCTTGAATTTGTTATCGGTACATATTTTGATAAAAGAGTAGTAGTTGTAAGATGTGGTATCGGAAAAGTTAATGCTGCTATTTGTACACAGGCGCTTATTGATCATTTTGCAGTTGATTATGTTATTAATGTTGGTGTTGCCGGAGCTATTCATAAGGACTTAAATATTGGAGATATTTTAATTTCTGATTCAGCGGCTTATCATGACTTTGATACTTCACCTTTAGGAGATCCTATTGGATTTATTTCAAGAATGAATGTTGATCATTTTGATGCTGATAAAACTTTAGTTGATCTTTCTAAAAAAATTGGAGAAGAGCTTGTCACAGGACATAAAGTGATTGTTGGAAGAGTTGCAAGCGGAGACCAATTTATATGTTCAAATGAAGTAAAAGAAAAAATCAAGAAAAATGTAAAAGGGGATTGTGCAGAAATGGAAGGTGCAGCGATTGCTCATGCATGTTACCTTAATAAAATTCCTTTTGTAATAATAAGATCTATATCAGATAATGCTGATGGAAGTGCTGATATGTCATTTGAAGAATTCTGTCCTATTGCAGCAAAAAATTCTTCTGATTTTGTTGAAAAGATAGTAGAGCTTCTTTAATTAATATTAAATTTTACAAATTTGTATATAAGACATCAAATTTTTTACGGGGAATATTGCAATAACATATGTAATGATGTATAATAATACATGGTTATTCCCTACCCCTTTATCGGGAGGCGGTGCAAATTTTGTCCGCCTCCCGATTTATTTTTATATTGAATTATAAAAAAAGAAAGGAAATAAAAATGGCTAAGAAAAACAATAGGAATACAAAAGGAAGAATTGTTTCGGCAGCGTGGAAACTATTTTATGAGCAAGGGTATGACGAGACAACCATTGATGAAATTGTTGAAGAATCTGAGACATCAAAAGGTTCTTTTTACCATTACTTCAGTGGAAAAGACGGGCTTTTAAGTTCGCTTTCATATCTTTTTGATGATAAATATAAAGAACTTATTCCAGAACTTGAAGAAAAAACAAGTGCATTTGAAAAACTAATGTTTTTAAACAGAGAGTTGTTTTCCATGATTGAAAATAGTATTTCAATGGACCTTTTAGCAAGATTATATTCTTCTCAAATACTTAAAAAAAGCGAAAAACATCTTCTTGACCAAAATAGGATTTATTATAAACTTTTAAGATCGATTGTAACAGAAGGTCAAAAGAGCGGGGAATTAAGACAAGATGTTACAGTAAATGAAATAGTAAAAGCTTATGCTTTATGTGAAAGAGCTCTTCTTTATGATTGGTGTCTTTGTAACGGAGATTATTCACTTATGCAGTATTCAAAGACTATGATGCCTCTTTTTTTATCAGGATATAAAAAATAATATTTTTATTATGTTTTATATAATAAAAAAAGTCTAAATAAAATATAGTAAAAAAGCTTATATAATAGCGAGTTTAAACAAAAAACACAGAATAAAGTCTAATATAAAGTTTAGACTTTATTCTGTGTTTTAGTCTATTAAAAAGTATGATAGAATGTATAAAGTCAAATTTGAAGAAAAAGTTTATTCTTCTAATAAAATTAAAGGAGAAGAGTTTATGAATCCATCACAAATTTTTATTTTAATTTCTATCGTTGTTTACTTAATTATTGTTTTGGCAATAGGTTTTATGTGCACAAAGAAAAATGAATCAGTAGATGACTTTTATTTGGGCGGCAGAAAACTTGGACCGTTTGTAACGGCGATGAGTGCGG
>CALWSX010000069.1 GCA_944384285.1 uncultured Lachnospiraceae bacterium | reverse complement strand
GATGCTCTTGATACAGGGGTTAAAGCCGGAATAATCGGTTTTGTACTTGTATGTTTATTTATGATTTTAATTTATAAGATGAGTGGTTTTGTTGCAGTATGGGCACTTCTTATTTATGTTGGTCTTGACCTTCTTGCATTAAGTATTTTTGGTGTTACACTTACACTTCCTGGTATTGCGGGTATTATACTTTCCATTGGTATGGCGGTCGATGCGAATGTTGTTATATTTGAAAGAATGAAAGAAGAACTTGCACTTGGAAAATCAGTAAGAAATGCTATAAAAGCAGGTTTCTCCCGTGCTCTTCCAGCTGTTGTAGACGGTAACATTACAACACTTATTGCAGGTGTA
Source organism: uncultured Lachnospiraceae bacterium (assembly GCA_944384285.1). Classification (GTDB taxonomy): domain Bacteria; phylum Bacillota; class Clostridia; order Lachnospirales; family Anaerotignaceae; genus CALWSX01. Next base: position 16,906 of record CALWSX010000069.1, on the reverse strand, counting down.
ATTCTTTTCTGGCTTGGAAACGGAACAATAAAAGGTTTTGCGCAGACACTTATGATAGGTATTGTACTTTCAATGATTACAGCAATATTTATCACAAAATTCCTTCTTAACTCTTTTGTAGCTGTAGGAATAAATGATCCAAAACTTTATTGCAAAAGAACTGCAAAAACAGAAAATGACAATAATAACAAATAATAAGGAGGCTCCATAATATGAAAATAGTAGAAAACAAACTTAAATATTTTGCAGTCTCAGCAATTGTTATTATTGCTGGTATAGCTGCAATGGTATTAAATGCAAGTAATGGTAAAGGTGCATTTAATTATGATGTTGAATTTACAGGCGGTACAGCAATGTCTGTACATATTGGACAAGAGTTCGAAAACTCAGATATTGAACAAATTGTAAAAGATGTAACAGGACAAAAAAGCCCACAAATTCAAAAAACAGGTGACGGTACAGAAGTTTCTATTAAAATTCAATCTGTAGACAGTGAAACAAGAACAGAAGTATTTAATGCTATTAAAGATAAATACTCTCTTACAGACGCTGATCTTTTAAGCTCTATGGATATAAGCGGAACAGTAAGTGGTGAAATGCAGCAAAAAGCTATTATGGCTGTAGTTGTAGCATGTATTTGTATGCTTATTTATATTTCTATTAGATTTAAAGATTTAAGAGCAGGCGCAAGTGCAATTTTAACACTTCTTCATGACTGTATTGTTGTAATTGCTTTCTATGCAATACTTCGTATTCCTCTTAATAACTCATTTATAGCTGCTTTACTTACAATACTTGGTTATTCAATTAATGCAACAATCGTTATTTTTGACCGTGTACGTGAAAATAAAGGCAGAATGACAAAAGCTAAAGCAAATGAAGTTATTGATTCAAGTGTAAAACAGACTCTTGCAAGAAGTATAAATACATCAGTTACAACACTTCTTACAATAGGAGCTGTTTATATATTAGGCGTAACATCAGTTAAACAGTTTGCTCTTCCAATTATAATTGGTATAATAAGCGGTGCATATTCATCAATTTGTCTTGCAGGTTCAATTTGGTATATGCTTCTTCCGGCAAACAAAAAGAAATAATGTATTTAAAGCGACCTTTTTAGGTCGCTTTGTTTTTTAAAATTAATTTGACAAACAATTTTTTTAGGTTTAAAATAATTTTGTAAAAATATAAATTTTTATCTATTGATATTTAATATTTAACATGTTATAATACATATGTTGTCTTTAAATAATGAGATATTATTGATCAACAAATAATTATATGAGGTGAAAGAAAATGAGAGAAGGAATACATCCTAAATACAATCAGGTAAAAGTAAAATGTAAAAGCGGTAATGAATGGGTAACAGGTTCAACTAAAGATGAAATCAGAGTTGAAATTTGTTCAAAATGCCATCCTTTCTACACAGGAAGCCAGAAATTAGTTGTTGAAGCCGGCGGACGTGTTGAAAAATTCAACAAAAGATACGGCAGAAAATAATAACAGCATTAAAAAGGTTGGGGTAAAACATAGGTGTGTTTCTCTAACCTTTTTATTTTTATATGAGGTGATAATTTGAAAAAAACATCAATCGGTGGACAGGCAGTCGTTGAAGGTGTAATGATGCGTGGTAAATCAAGCTATGCAATGGCAATACAGACAGAAACGAAAGGCCTTGTTATAGAAAAAAAAGAAATAGAAAACAAACTTGGAAAACATAGTATTTTTCGTCTTCCTATTTTTAGGGGAATGTATGCTTTTTTTGAATCTCTTGTTTTTGGAAGTAAAATTATAATGCGATCAGCTGAAATTGCAAGCGATGGTTTAGAAGATGGTGACGAGCCGGCGTCTAAATTTGAAATTTTTTTATATGAGCTTTTTGGTGATAAGCTTGCTAATATAGTACTTTACTTTGGAGTATTTTGTTCTCTTGTGCTTTGTATTGGTTTATTTATGCTTTTGCCTGTTTGGATAGGCAGCTTTTTTAAAGACGTTATACCTGGAACATGGGCTTTAAGTATTATTGAAGGTGTTGCCAGAATGGCAATATTTTTAGCATATATGTATTTAATATCCCGTATGAAAGATATCCAAAGAGTTTTTCAGTACCATGGTGCAGAGCATAAAACTATAAACTGTTTTGAAAGCGGGGACGAGCTTACAGTAGAGAATGTGCATAAGCATACAAGACTTCATAAAAGATGTGGAACAAGCTTCCTTTTTCTCGTTATGCTTATAAGTATTATAATTTTCTTTTTTGTACACACTGATACTTTATGGTTAAGATTTGTAAGCAGAATACTTTTAGTACCTTTTGTTGCCGGCATTTCTTATGAAGTTTTAAAGTGGGCCGGAAGAAGTGATTCTACTTTTGTTAATATTGTAAGTGCACCTGGACTTTGGCTCCAAAAATGGACAACCAAAGAACCAGATGATAAACAGATAGAGGCGGCTATTGCGGCATTAGAAGGAGTTCTTGAAGATGAGGACTGATAACACCTTAAAATCAGTTTTAAGAGAAGGAAAGAATATTCTTAAATCTGAAAACATAGAAAACTATTCATTAGATTGTGATGTATTTATGATGTATGTCACAGGTTTTCAAAAAATTGAACTTTTTACAAAAGATGATACCTTATTAAGTGGTGAAATTGTAGACAAGTTTTTTATGTGTATAGAAAAAAGAAAAAATAAAATTCCGGTACAATATATTGTTGGAGAATGTGAGTTTATGGGACTTATGTTTACTGTAAATGAAAATGTACTTATTCCAAGACCGGATACGGAAATACTTGTTGAAAAAGTAATATCTTTGATAGATGAAAATAAAAGCAAAACTTTGCTTGAAATAGGAACCGGAAGCGGTTGTATTCCTATAAGTATATGTCATTACAGAGATGTGATTTTTACAACATGTGATATAAGTGAAAAAGCCATAGAAACTGCAAAAATTAATGCAAAAAATAATAATGTTTCAGATAAAATAACATTTTTAAAAAGTGATATTTTTGAAAATGTTTCGGATAAATTTGATATTATAGTTTCAAACCCACCATATATAAGAACAGAAGTTATAAAAACCCTTATGGACGAAGTTAGGCTTAACGAGCCTAAAACTGCTCTTGACGGAGGGGAAGACGGGCTTTATTTTTACAGAAAAATACTTGAAAACGGGAAAAATTATTTAAATGAAAACGGATACATTGCATTTGAAATCGGTTTTGACCAAGGAAACGATTTAAAGAATTTATTTTTGGAAAACGGATATTTAGATATTGAGATTATAAAAGATTTAGCAGGTCTTGACCGAGTTGCCGTTGGAAAGTTAAAATAAAAGTAGATGTTTAAAATAGGGAAACTTTTTGTTTCCCTATACATTTTGAAACAGATAAAAATTAAGGAGATTTTAAAACAATTTTAAAATCTGTTTTTATTATAATGAAAGGTGAAATATATGTTAGAACGTTTAGATGAAATACTTGTGAAATTCAATGACCTTGCAGAAAAAATAAATGATCCTGACATAATAGCGGAACAGTCTAAATGGCAGAAGCTTATGAAAGAATACAGTGAGCTTTCGCCTGTTGCGGAAAAAATAAATGAATATAAAGCGGTCACAAAAGGTATTGAAGAAGATCTTGAAATGCTTAATGACAGTTCTGTAGACGATGAATTTAAACAGCTTGCAAAAGAGGAGCTTTCGGATTATAAAGTGCGACTTGAAGAATTAAAAAAAGAAATTCCTCTTCTCCTTTTACCTAAGGACCCTAATGATGACAAAAACGTAATTGTAGAAATTAGAGGCGGAGCAGGCGGTGACGAGGCAGCATTGTTTGCTGGAGATTTATTCCGTATGTATTCAAGATATGCAGAAAGAAAAAAATGGAAAACAGAAATCATGTCAAGCAGTGAAAACGACCTTGGTGGATTTAAGGAAATATCTTTTATGATAACAGGAACAGGTGCTTATTCAAGACTTAAGTACGAAAGTGGTGTTCACAGAGTTCAAAGAGTTCCGGAAACAGAATCAAGCGGAAGAATTCATACATCAACAGTAACGGTTGCTGTTTTGCCTGAGGCAGATGCACTTGATGTAAATCTTGATATGAATGATGTTAGAATAGATGTTTTCAGAGCTTCCGGAAATGGTGGTCAGTGTGTAAATACAACAGACTCAGCCGTAAGAATTACACATATTCCGACAGGTATAGTGGTTTCCTGTCAGGACGAAAAATCTCAGCTTAAAAATAAAGAAAAAGGTCTTAAAGTTCTTTATGCAAGACTTTATGAAATGGAAAGACAAAAACATGATAATGAAATAAGTGAACAAAGACGTTTACAGGTAGGTACAGGCGACAGAAGCGAAAGAATTCGTACTTATAATTTCCCTCAAGGACGAGTAACAGACCATAGAGTTAATCTTACACTTTACAAAATAGACAGTATACTTGATGGTGATATTGAAGAAATTATGAATACTTTGATAGCTGCAGACAGAACAGAAAGACTTAAATTATCAGAAGAATAAAATTTAGTATATGGAGGAAAGTATGTACAGAATTTCCGATATTAAATTAAATTTAAAAGAGGACGAAGATATACTTATTGATAAGCTTTGTAAAAAGCTTAAAACAAATAAGTCTGATATTTTATTTTTTTCTATTTATAAAAAGTCTCTTGATGCAAGAAAAAAAGATAATATTCATTTTACTTATACACTTGATTTTGAAACAAAAAGTAATAGCTTTTTAAAAAATCCTTCTGTTTCAAAACTTGTAACAGAAGTAAAAAAATACGAATATGAATATCCAAAAGTATCAAAGAAGTTTGAAAAAAGACCTGTTGTAATAGGCTTTGGGCCAGCGGGGATTTTTGCTGCTCTTTTATTAAGTGAGCTTGGGCTTAATCCTGTTGTTTTTGAAAGAGGCGAAAGCTCTGAAGACAGACTTAAAACTGTCGAAAAACTTTGGAAAGACGGAGTTTTAAACGAGGAAAGCAACATACAGTTTGGCGAAGGAGGAGCTGGAGCTTTTTCTGACGGAAAACTTACATCTCGTTCAAAAAATCCAAGATGTAAAAAAGTTTTGGAAGATATGGTTAAGTGCGGTGCAAAAGAAGATATTATATACAGTGCAAAACCCCATATTGGTACAGATAAACTCAGACTTGTTATAAAAAATTTAAGAGAAAAAATAATATCTTTAGGTGGAGAAGTACGTTTTAATTCAAAAGTAACAGATTTTGAAACAGAGAACGGAAAATTAAAAGCCGTTATAATAAATGGAAAAGAAAGATTTGAAACAGAAAATGCTATTTTATGTATAGGTCACAGCGCAAGAGATACATTTTCTGTTTTAAAGGAAAAGAAAGTATCTTTATCCAAAAAAGCTTTTGCAGTAGGGGTTAGAATAGAACATTTACAGGAAAACATAAATAAATGCCAGTTTGGAAAAGAATACAAAAACAAAAAACTTAAAGCCGCTGAATATGCCTTAACGCATGTTACCAAAGATGGCAGGGGCGTATATACATTTTGTATGTGTCCGGGAGGCGAGGTTGTTTTGGCATCTTCTGAGAAAGGAAGACTTTGTACAAATGGTATGAGCTATTCTGATCGTGGAGATGTAAACGCAAATTCTGCCGTACTTGTACAGGTAAAAGAAAGTGATATAAAAAGCGATGATCCTCTTTCCGGAATTTATTTTCAAAGAGAGCTTGAAGAAAAAGCTTTTGTGCTTGGAGGTTCTAATTATAATGCCCCTGTACAGCTTTTAAAAGATTTTTTTGAAAATAAAGCTTCAGAAAATCTTGAAGAAATTAAAAGCTCAATTAAACCTGGTTTTAAATGTGCTAATTTAAGAGAAATTTTTCCTGATTTTATAAATAATGCTTTGGAAGAAGGACTTATGGAATTTTCTAAAAAGCTTTCTGAATTTAAAAATCCAAATGCAGTTTTAACGGGAGTTGAAGCAAGAAGTTCATCACCTGTTAGGATAGACAGAAATGACGATACGCATGAAAGTATTAATCTTAAGGGCCTTTACCCATGCGGAGAGGGTGCAGGCTATGCTGGTGGAATTATTTCTGCTGCTATAGACGGACTTTTAAAAAAAAAAAAAATGGTAAGCGAAAGAGAATAAAAATTGTTTCATAAACCTCTTTTTATGGTAAACTATTATTATCATAAAAGGAGGTTTTTTATGTTTGATATACATGAAGAATTGAAAAAACTGCCCCAAAAGCCGGGCGTGTATATAATGAAAGATAAAGATGACAATATTATTTATGTCGGAAAGGCTGTAAACCTTAAAAATCGTGTCAGACAATATTTTCAGTCTTCAAAAAACCAAACGGCAAAAGTTAGGAGTATGGTTCCTAATATAAAGGAGTTTGAGTATATTGTTACAGACACTGAAATGGAGGCTCTGATACTTGAGTGCAACCTTATAAAAAAACATAGTCCGTATTATAATATTAGACTTAAAGACGATAAAATGTATCCTTATATAAAAGTTACAGTTAATGAAGATTATCCGAGAATTTTTATAACAAGGAAACATTTAAAAGATAAGGCTAAGTATTTTGGACCTATTACAGATGCGTCTGCTGCAAAAGATACTGTCGAAATTATCCATAAAATATGGAAAATAAGAAAATGTAACAGAGTACTTCCAAGAGATATAGGAAAGGAAAGACCTTGTTTAAACTATCATATTGGTAAATGCTCTGCTCCATGCAATAATTTTATAACTAAGGAAGAATATAATGATTATATAAAAAGTGCTATAGACTTAATTGAGGGCAGGCACGAAGATATTATAAAAGATATGAGAAAACAAATGGAAGAATATGCCGAAGCTCTTGATTTTGAAAAAGCTGCTGTTTTACGTGACAATATAAAAAGTATTTTAAGCATTGCTGAAAAACAAAAAATGGCAAATTCGGGACTTGGTGATTCTGATATTATAGCTTTTGCGCGTGCTTTTGATGAGGCTGTTGTACAGGTGTTTTTTATAAGAGGCGGGAAAATGACGGGAAGAGAGCATTTTTTTGTAAGCGCACCTGATGAAAACACAAGAAGTGAAGTCATAACAGAGTTTGTAAAACAGTTCTATAGTGGCACAGCTTTTATTCCTAAAGAAATAATATTAAGTGAGCCTTTAGTTGATGAGGAATCAGAGCTTATAACAGAAATGCTTTCCCAAATGAAGGGAAGTAAAGTTACTTTTACTGTTCCCCAAAAAGGAGAAAAACAGAAACTTGTTCTTTTGGCAGAAAAAAATGCTGTTATAACATTTGAACAGTTTGGTGAAAAGATGAAACGTGACAAGGAAAGAACTGTAGGGGCTGTTTTGGAAATACAAAAGGCTTTGGGACTCCAAAAAGATATAGTACGAATAGAGTCTTACGATATTTCAAATATACAGGGGACATCTTCTGTAGGCTCCATGGTTGTTTTTGAATACGGACGACCTAAAAAAAGTGATTACAGAAAATTTAAAATAAAAACAGTTCATGGTGCAAACGATTTTGCAAGCATGGAAGAAATTTTAAGACGACGTTTTGACAGAGCTGTGAAAGATGACAGTGGATTTAATAAACTTCCAGATCTTATACTTATGGACGGTGGAATTATACAGATAAATGCTGCTAAAAATATATTATCTGAGTTTAGTTTTGATATACCTGTGTGTGGTATGATAAAAGATGACAGACACAGAACAAGAGGGCTTATATTTGAAGAAAACGAAATAAAACTTCCTTATAATTCTGAAGGGTTTAAACTTGTTACAAGAATTCAGGACGAAGTTCATAGGTTTGCTATTGAGTTTCATAGAAAAGTACGTGAAAAAAATCTTATACATTCTGTTCTTGATGATATTCCGCTTATCGGGGAAAAAAGAAGAAAAGCTTTGATGAAACATTTTGGAAGTATTGAAAAAATACGTGAGGCTGAAGTTAGTGATCTTCTTGAAGTTCCGGAAATGAATATAAAGTCAGCAGAAAGTGTTTATTCTTTCTTTAGAGAATAGTTTTTTTTGGAAAAATTTTTATTTAATGTATTTATTTTTGTAAAAAGTTTATTAAATAAACGCTTTAGCGTGATAAATTTCTACAATTTATTCAGTCTTAAATTCTTTACAAACAGATGTAAAAAGTTTAATATATTGATTAATAAATTAGGGAGGGACAAAAGATATGGTAAAATTATATGACAATGGGGTATATATACTTGAAAATGAAGAAATAGTTTTCGACACTCCTGATAGTATAGCTTCAGCTGAGCATAAAAACGGTGTTAAACTTGATAAAGATGAGGCAAGAAAAAATACCATGGCTTACAATATTCTTAAAAAACATAATGTAAGCGGTAACATGGAAAAGCTTAATATAAAATTTGATAAAATTACCTCTCATGATATTACTTATGTAGGTATTGTACAGACAGCAAGAGCAAGTGGACTTAAAGAATTCCCTATTCCTTATGTTCTTACAAACTGCCATAATTCACTTTGCGCCGTTGGTGGAACTATAAACGAAGATGACCATATGTTTGGTCTTTCATGTGCAAAAAAATACGGCGGAATTTATGTTCCTGCTCACCAGGCTGTAATTCATCAGTATATGCGTGAAATGATGGCCGGAGTTTCAAATATGATACTTGGTTCCGACAGCCATACAAGATACGGTGCTTTAGGTACAATGGCAATGGGTGAAGGTGGACCTGAGCTTGTAAAACAGCTTTTAAACAGAACATACGATATTGATATGCCTAAAATTGTATGTGTGTATTTAACAGGAAAACCTAAAAAAGGTGTTGGACCTCAAGACGTTGCCCTTGCAATAATCGGGGCTGTATTTAAAAACGGTTTTGTAAAAAATAAAGTTATGGAGTTTATAGGCGACGGTATAAACAATTTAAGTGTTGATTATCGTAATGCTATAGACGTTATGACAACAGAAACAACTTGTCTTTCATCAGTTTGGAAAACAGATAATAAAGTAAAAGCTTGGTACGAAATACATAAAAGACCGGAAGATTTTAAATATCAAAAACCTGAAGGTATTGCATATTATGATGGATTATGCGTTGTTGATTTAAGCAAAATTGAATCAATGATAGCTCTTCCTTTCCATCCAAGCAATGTATATACAGTACATGAATTTAATGAAAATACACTTGATATTCTTGACGAAATTGAAAGAAATTGTATTAATCAGATAGATAATAAAAATATTAAGTTTGAGCTTAAAAATAAAGTTAAAGATGGAAAATTCCACATTGATCAGGGGGTAATTGCGGGCTGTGCCGGTGGTACTTTTGAAAATATATGTGCCGCAAGAGATATTTTAAAATCTAAGAGTATAGGTTCAGATGAATTTTCTTTAAGTGTTTATCCTTCAAGCCAGCCGGTATTTTTAAGCCTTCTTGAAAACGGTTCTATTTCAGATATTATGCTTACAGGAGCAACTATACGTTCTGCTTTCTGTGGTCCATGTTTTGGAGCAGGGGACGTTCCTTCAAATGCTTCCATAAGCTTAAGACACGTAACAAGAAACTTCCCTAACAGAGAAGGCTCAAAAGTTACTAATAATCAGATAGCTTCTGTTATACTTGCAGACGCAAGAACTATTGCAGCTACCGCTGTAAACAAAGGTATACTTACTGCTGCTACAGATGTTGACTGTGAATTTACAGATTATGAATATAAATTTAATGATGAAGTATACAAAAACAGATGTTATTTTGGATATGGAAAAGCAGACAAAGACGCAGAGTTAAAATTTGGTCCAAATATTGTAGACTGGCCTGAAATTAATAAATTAAATGATAATATTTTAATGAAAGTTGTATCATTTATTGATGACCCTGTTACAACAACAGATGAACTTATACCATCAGGTGAAACAAGCTCTTATCGTTCAAATCCTCTTAAACTTGCAGAATTTGCTCTTTCAAGAAAAGATCCTTCTTATGTTCCTAAAGCAAAAGAGGTTAAAGAAATTGAAGTTAAAAGAGCAAAAGGAGAATATCCTTTTGATAACCAAAATGAATTTAAAGAATATTTTAAAGAAATTGAGGATAAGTTTGGTGTAAACCTTCAAAATACAAGTATCGGAAGTACAATTCATGCGCAAAAAGCTGGTGCCGGATCAGCAAGAGAACAGGCTGCAAGCTGTCAGAGAGTGCTTTTTGGTATGGCTAACATTGCAAAAGAATATGCAACAAAGAGATATCGTTCAAATCTTATTAACTGGGGTATGTTCCCATTTATTTGTGATGACATTTGTTTTGAAAACGGAGATTATATTTGTGTTCCGGACATCAAAAAAGCCATTATTGAAAAAACAGATAATATAAAAGCATATATTGTAAATAAAAATATGAAAGAAATTATGTTACACCTTGGTAATCTTACAGATGATGAAAGAAAGATAATATTAGCAGGTTGTCTTATTAATTTCTATAAGGAAAATAATTAATTCTAAAAAAAGCGATGTTTTAAACATCGCTTTTTTAAATTAAAATAATATATTTATAAAATTGTTATATTTTCAATAAAAATAAAAAAATGAAATTTTAACGTCTAAATTTGTAATAATATCTTAAAAAACTTGAAGTTTTTATACTTTACAATTAAAATATAAAATATAATTTATTAATTAAATATTATCAAGAATTAGTAATGAGGTGACTTAATGCCTAAGTATAATTTTGAAGATGATAATAACAATTTTGACAAAACGAGACGAATGGACGATATTACACAGACTATTAAAAGTATAAACTCTAATGGGGTAGACTTAGACAGATTAAAAGATCTTGTAAGTGTACCTGATGGTGGGGAATACGATGACGAATTTCAGACAACAAGGGATATGCTCGGAAGAAAAAATGATGAAACATCAGATTTTAATATAAAAAGACGTTCGGAACCACCAAAAAGAGAACCAAGATATGAACAAATACGTGGTGGAGGAAGCTATAACCGAGGACCACAAAACAATAATTCAAAAATCATTCTTATTATTGTAATGGCATGTATACTTGTTTTTGCTGCTTTTTTCCTTATGTCTTTTAATAGTACAAAAAAGAATGAAGAAACTGAGAAAGAAAACAGTATTACTGACAGCGAAATGGACGAAATTGTAAATTCTGAGAATAAACATATGGGTGTTGTTACAGATGTGAAAAATGATGATACCATTTATTACTTAGATGTTTCTTCAGATGATGTTTTGTCCTTAAAATCATCAGATATTTTAAATATTAAGAAGGATAAAAAAGAAATAGAACCTTCAGATGTTAAAATAGGTGATATCATACTTATAGAAGAAGATGAAGATAAAAAGCTTGCTGTTGAGATTGATTCTGTCGGTTTTATAAAAGAAAATGTTACAGATGCAAAATTTGATTTCGATAAAAATACTTTGAAAATTAAAGAAGACACTTATAAATTATTAGATGATACTCTTTATTTGGATAATTATGAGAAAACATCAAAGAATTCTATTGGAGAATATGATACTCTTACCATAAAGGGTAATTCTTCAGATGTATACTCTGTAAATGTAACAGCAAAACAAGCATATATACAAGTTAAGAATGCAAATGAAATTGAAAATGGAACAATATCCATTAATAAAGGCGAAGAAAAACCTTTGAAAAGTGGTAAAATAGCTATTCCTTCAGGTGGAGCTGATATTTTATTTAAAGGAACAAATATTAAAGAAACTGGAAAATCATTAACTTTAGAAGAAGATAAGACAGAAGAAATTACATTAGAAATTATAGAAGAAGTTGAAGAAAAACCTGTAGAAGATAAAAAAGCATATCTTTTTATAAAGTCAAATGTTGATGGGTTTACTCTTTATTTAAATGGTACTCAAACTCCTTATGCTGGAGAACCTATTTCCGTAAAACCGGGAGAAATGACTATTAAGGTTGAAAAAGAAGGATATAAACCTTTTACAAAAACTGTAAATATAGTTGAGGATATGAACACTGTAAATGTCCAGTTAGAGTCTATAGTAATGGGAAGTATAACAGTAACTTCAACTCCTAAGAGTGTAGGAGTATATATTGATGGAAAACTTGAAGGCATTTCTCCTGTAACTATAACAAAACCTGTTGGAGATTATGTACTTACAGCAAAAAAAGCTGATTATTATGACCTTACAATACCTATTACAATAGAAGAGGGCGAAGTTGAAATACCTATATCTCTTACGGAAATAAACTGATTTTTTTAAAATTTTAATACAAAAGAGGGAACCGATATTGGAATACAAAGAAATTTACGAAAAATGGTTAAAAAGCAGTGCAATAGACGAAAAAACAAAACAAGAGCTTAGAGAAATCTGTTGTGATGAGGAAGAAATAAAAGATAGATTTTGTAGAGATCTTGAATTTGGAACAAGTGGCTTAAGAGGAGTTATGGCAGCCGGAACTAATCGAATGAACAAATATACGGTTGGAAAAGCTACAGCCGGACTTGCAAAATATATAAACAGAAATTACGAAAAAGGAAAAAGCAGTGTTGTAATTGCTTATGATTCAAGACATAATTCGCTTATGTTTGCTGAAACGGCAGGAAGCGTATTAGCGGCAAATGGAATTAAAACATATATTTTTGAGACTTTAAGACCAACTCCAGAGCTTTCATTTGCTATAAGAGAGCTTAATGCAACAGCAGGCATAGTTATAACAGCAAGCCATAATCCTTCCGAATATAACGGGTATAAAGTTTATTTCAGTGATGGTGGCCAGATTACAAGTCCTGTTGATAAAGACATAATTTATGATGCTAATACTGTTAAATTTTCTGATATAAAGTTTACCGATATTGAAAAAGCTAAAAAAGAAGGACTTTATGAAATTATAGGAAAAGAAATTGATGAAAAGTATTATAAGAATATACTTTCACAAATAATTAATAAAGATTTCGTAAAAGAAAACGGTAAAAATTTATCTGTAGTTTATACACCATTGTATGGAACAGGAAATGTACCGGTAAGACATGTTTTAAAAGAAGCTGGATTTACAGATGTTTCTATTGTTAAAGAGCAGGAAAACCCAAATGGCGATTTTCCTACAACTCCTTATCCAAATCCTGAAGAAAAAAGTGCTTTTAAATTAGCTGTAGAACTTGCCAAAGAAAAACAAGCAGACATTATAATTGCTAATGACCCTGACTGTGACAGAGTGGGCGTTTCTGTAAGAGATAAAAGCGGTGAATATTTGTACCTTTCTGGAAACGATGTGGGAGTACTTCTTACAGAATATATTTTAAGCCAAAAAAATAAGAAAAATATTCTTCCTGAAAACGGTGTTGTGATTAAATCTATTGTAAGCACTGATATGGTAAAACCTATATGTAAAGAATATGGAATAGAAACAGAAGAAATTTTAACAGGCTTTAAATATATTGGTGAAAAAATTAAAGAATATGAACAAACAAAAGAAAAAGAATATGTATTTGGATTTGAAGAAAGTTATGGATATTTATCAGGAACTTATGCAAGAGATAAAGATGGCGTAGTTGCGGCAGCTCTTGTATGTGAAACAGCTCTTTATTTAAAAGAGCAAGGTAAAACTTTGATAGATAAATTAAACGAACTTTATGAAAAATACGGATACTATAAAGAAAAAACAACATCATTTTATTTCAGAGGACCGGAAGGTTCAGAAAAAATGGCAGGTATTATGAAATCACTTCGTGAAAATGTGAAAGATTCATTATGCGGTAAAAAAATAGTTAAAATTAAAGATTATAAAACTCAAGTTTTTTCTGATCTTTTGAATAATACAAAAGAGAAAAGCCCACTTCCTGTTTCAAATGTTTTGCAGTATGTTTTTGCAGATGATTCTACTCTTATTGTACGTCCATCAGGTACAGAGCCTAAAATAAAATTTTACATATTTGTAAGTGGAAAAACTTCGGAAGAATCTGAAAATAAGATAAAAGAAATGGAAAATTATTTAGAGGATTTATTAAAATAAAAATAGCCTTTTAAGGCTATTTTTTTATTGTTCAAGATAGTAACATTAACAAAAAGTATGTAGAGTATAATAATTTTAAATGTCAAAGCGTCAAAGTATCAATGCTTTAAAGTATTGACAAAGTTTTAAAACTGTTGTTTAATTAAAAAATAGGTTTTGTATTTCAAACCTTTAATTTAAGAAGGGATTGATAAAATGGAAGGTTTACATAAGAAATATGGTCTTATAACCGCTATTGCAATGGTAGTTGGTACGGTTGTTGGAAGCGGTGTGTTTTTTAAGGCTGAAAAAGTTTTAACATCAACAGGTGGTAATTTACCTATTGGTATTCTTGCGTGGGCATTAGGCGGACTTATAATGATAATTTGTGCTTATAATTTTGCTGTTATGGCTACAAAATATGAAAAGGTAAATGGTATTGTCGATTATGCAGAACATATGGTAGGCCCTAAATATGCTTATTTTGTGGGTTGGTTTATTGCAACAATTTATCTTCCTGCTATGACAAGTGTTCTTGCTTGGGTTTCTGCAAGATATACTTGTGTTTTATTGGGTTGGAGCATTGTAGGACCAGAATGTATGGTACTTACACTTTTTTATATGGTATTAAGCTATGTAATGAATGCTTTATCACCTATAATTGCGGGTAAATTCCAAGTTTCAACTACTATAATAAAACTTATACCTCTTTATTTAATGGCTATAATAGGAACTATTGTTGGTCTCAAAAGCGGTATGGTAGTTCAAAACTTTATGGTTTCTGTTGAAGAAGTAGAAACAAGTACAGCTTTATTTACTGCTGTTTGTGCTACAGCTTTTGCATATGAAGGTTGGATTATTGCAACAAGTATAAATGCTGAGCTTAAAGACTCGAAGAAAAATCTTCCTATAGCACTTGTTGTTGGTACATTCATTGTTATGCTCACATATATACTTTATTATGTTGGTCTTTCGGGAGCAGTTACAAATGAAGTTATGATGTCAAGTGGTGAAACAGGAGCAAGAATAGCCTTTTCGACTATTTTTTCTAATATTGGCGGGACTTTATTATTTGTATTTGTTGTAATTTCATGTCTTGGTACTTTAAATGGTCTTATGCTTGCAAGTACAAGAGGTCTTTATGCTTTGGCTATAAGAGGAAAGGGTCCAAAACCGGAAATTTTTAAACAAGTGGATAAAGTTACAAATATGCCTACAAACTCATCTGTAGTAGGACTTTTGGTTACAATGCTCTGGTTTTTCTATTTCTATGGCGGAAATCTTGCAGACCCTTTATGGTTTGGCAAATTCTGTTTTGACTCATCAGAACTTCCTATAATAACTATTTATGCTATGTATCTTCCTATATTTATACTTAGCATTAAAAAAGATAAATCATCAGGATTTTTCAGAGGTATTTTAATGCCTATACTTGCCATATTTGGATGTATATTTATGGTTATTGCTGCTTATTTTTCTCATGGCAACGCAGTATTTTTCTATCTTATAATATTTGCTGTTGTTATGGCAATAGGTATGATTTTTTCCAAAGAAAAGAAAGTTTGATAAAAAAGCCGTTTAAACATAATGTTTAAACGGCTTTTAAAATTAGAACATTTCCATATCTGCCATAAGATTTGTTGCATGGTTTGCTAATTTTCTACCATAACGTTTCATTTTACGTTTTGTTTTTTTATCGCTCATTGCCATAAAAGCACCCATTGCCATTAAAACTCCGCCTGCAACCATTCCAGTTGTAAATTTTCCCATTAAAATGCCTCCTTTAAGATAAATTAATATAATTTTTTATAAAAGACTATATATATAACTATTTTAGTTTTATATCTAAAATAATTATTTAGTATTATTATCTAAAAATATTTTATTAAAATACCTTGAAAAATAAGTTAATTTTAATAGAAAATTAAAATAAAACGTGGTATAATAACCAAATATGATAATTAAAAATATTTAAAAAAATTTTTATTGAGGTAAATAAAATGTCAGATAATAGAAAATCAGATAAAGAAAAAATAGAGGAACTTGATGTTAAAGGTGAAATTGTAAGTTGGGTAAAAACCATTCTTTTTGCTGTTATACTTGCGTTTGTAATAAGTAAGCTTATTATTGTAAATGCTGTAGTTCCTACAGGTTCAATGGAAAATACTATTATGCCAAAAGACAGACTTATAGGAAACAGACTTTCTTATAAATTTGGTGAACCTGAAAGAGGAGATGTTATTATTTTCAAATTTCCTGATGACGAATCACAGCTTTATGTTAAAAGAATAATTGGTCTTCCTGGAGAAACTGTCACTATAAAAGATGGTAAAGTTTATATCAATGACAGTGAAACACCACTTGTTGAAAATTACATAAAAGAAGAATTTACAGGTGATTTTGGACCTTATGTTGTTCCTGAGGATTCATATTTTATGCTTGGAGACAACAGAAATAACTCTCTTGACTCAAGATATTGGGAAAATAAATTTGTTCATAAAGATAAAATATTGGGAAAAGCAATTTTTAAATATTATCCAAGATTTAAGAAAATAGAAGGTTCATCTGTTTATGGAGATACTATTAATGTTTCTGTAGATGAAACAGAAGAAACTGCGGAAATAAGAGGATTTGAAGATTATTTTAAAGTTGCATAAATTAAAAAGAGGTTTTAAAAAACCTCTTTTTTTTAATAAAAATATATTTTTAAATAAGCTTTAAAAATTAAGTTGTAATAAGCTTAAAATCACCGTATATCTCAAAAGACTTTATAGCAATATTATAAATTTCATCAAGTATTTTTTCATCGGCTTTAAATGAGAATAATTTTTTTATATCTGTTTTTAAAATATAGTTTACAGCTAAAAAAGTATCGCTTGATGTTTTAACAGAAAGAGGAATAGTACTTTTACATGATTTACA
>CALWSX010000068.1 GCA_944384285.1 uncultured Lachnospiraceae bacterium | reverse complement strand
GGTTCTAAGGTTATCTCATGAACAAAGCCTAACAATGCGGCTACAACCGCAGTAATTACAAATAAAGAAATTACAGGTTTTATTAATTCTTTGCTCATTTTCTCGCCTCCCCTATAATTACTGGTTTAGTATATCTGTCAATGATTGGAACGAAGAGGTTCATTATAAGTATTGAATAAGAAACTCCTTCCGGATAACTTCCATAAATTCTTATAAGAGATGTAATTATACCACAACCTAAAGCAAATATAATCTGTCCTTTAGGTGTCATAGGCGATGTTGTATAGTCTGTAATCATAAAGAAAGCACCAAGCATTACACCACCTGTAAGAATTTCATATAAAGGAAATCTTCCTGTTTCTCTTCCTAAAATTCCTGTAAGTATAAATACAGTAACTATGTAAATCAAAGGCATTTTTATATTTATAACTTTTTTATAAATAAGATATAAACCGCCTATTAAAAGAGCAATTGCACAAGTTTCTCCGATACATCCACCAATATTTCCTGTAAGTGCATTTATAATATCTTCTTTACCAGGAGTTGCTGAAATAACATTTCCTGATGCACTTACAAGGTCAACACCCTGTTTTAAAGCAGCAAGTGGTGTAGGAGTAGTAACTGCGTCAACACCCCAACCCGGAGCTACCCAATTTGTCATTTCTGCAGGATATGATGCAAGTAAAAATGCACGTCCGGCAAGTGCAGGGTTAATAAAGTTTTGACCTATTCCTCCAAAAAGCTGTTTTGCCAAAATAATAGCTACAAATGAACCAACTATAGGCATCCAAAATGGTGCTGTAGAAGGAAGATTATATGCAAGTAATAAGCCTGTTACAACCGCACTTAAATCGTTTATTGTGACATCTCTTTTTGTTGCTTTCTGAAAAACATATTCAAAAAATACAGCAGAGATAACTGAAAGCAAAATAACTTTTATTGCTCCAAATCCAAAAAAGTATATACCCATTATTGCAGCTGGAACCAAAGATATAATTACATCAAGCATAATCTTGTTTACTGTAATCTTTGATCGCATATGAGGGGTACATGAAACCGTAATTAAATTTTTATTTTCCACACAGAACCCCCCTTATCTTCTCTTTCTTTTTGCAGATTCTGTTCTTTTCATTGCACTAATAGACTGAGTAAGCTGTCTCTTAGATGGACAAGTGTAAGAACATGTTCCGCACTCTATACAAAACATACCATTATTTGCAACAAAGCTTTCTGCATCTCCTCTTAAAGCATACTGATTAAGAGCATAAGGCGCTAAGTTTAAAGGACAATGTTCTGTACATTTTCCGCATCTTATACAATTACTTTCTTTTGGATTTTCACATTCTGCTTCTGTTAAACAGATTAATCCAGAAGATGTTTTAATTGTTGCAACATCAAGTGTATACATTGAAAATCCCATCATAGGACCACCTGCTATAAATTTCTTAGGCTCTGCTTTAAATCCACCTATAGCATCAATCAAATCCTGATATGTTGTTCCAAGGCAAACTTCGTAATTTCCAGGATTTTTTACTGCGTCCCCCGTAACAGTAATAACTCTTTTTAAAAAAGGTTCACCTTCATTTAAAGCTTTATCTATAGCCATTATAGTAACAACATTATTAACTATACAGCCTGTATCCGGTGTACGAGAAGGAGGATTTGTAATAGGAAAAGTTCTTCCTGTAAGAGTTCTTAAAAGCTGTTTATCTCCACCTTGTGGGTACATTGTTTTTACAGGTACAACCTCGATTTTATCATATCCTTCTGCCGCTTTTCTCATAACTTCAATAGCAGTAGGTTTATTATCCTCAATACCAATTAAAGCTTTTGCATCAGGATACATTTTCTGGAAAATAAGAATACCCCTTATTAAGCTGTCTGAATGTTCAATCATCATTCGGTCATCTGTTGTAAGATATGGTTCACATTCAGCACCATTTACAATATAATAGTCAATCTTTTTATCTGCAGGAGGATTGATTTTGGCATAAGTAGGGAAACCTGCCCCACCAAGACCAACTATGCCCATTTTTTTAATTACATCAACAATTTCTTCTTTAGTCATTTTTGTGTAATCATAAGGCTTACCTATTTCTTCACTTTTTTCAAATTTTCCATCATTTTCAATAATGACTGCATTTGATAAATTTCCTGCCGGAAGTAAGACTGGTTTTATTGCTTTAACAACACCTGAAACACTAGAAAAAACAGGTGATGTTATTTTAGCATCACTATCACAAATTTTCTGACCTACTTTTACATAATCACCTACAGCAACAATAGGCTCTGTCGGTGTTCCCGCATGCTGGCTTGTCGGAAAATATAAAAGCTGGCCGACTTTTGGCATAATAGTTTCTATTTTCTTATTAGCGGTAAAATGTTTCCCGTCAGGAGGATGTACTCCTCTTTCAGAAGAAAATAACCTCATGGTATCCCTCTTTTCTTACAAAATTTTACATGTTATTAAAAAGCTTATTTTTTATATTACTCTATTCTATATTAAATTCTGAAATTTAACAAGAAATTTTACAAAAAAAATATAAAAAATTTATAAAAAAGTCTAAATATTGATAAATTTTTTACAAACTTTGTTTTGTTATTAACAAATTCCTCTCTAATTAAAAATTTAATTGGTATTTTTTACTTTAAGTATAAAAAAAACTCTGTTGGAAAAAATTCTTATTAGGTTACTTTTTACAAAATTACTTTTTGTGCAAAAGTTAAGCCTAAATAAAATTAGGAGGTCATATATGGTTATTAATAAAGTAGAAATATGTGGTGTTAACACATCTAAGCTCCCAATTTTAACAGAAACAGAGAAAAAAGAACTTTTTGAACGTATTCAAAAAGGTGATAAAAAAGCAAGGGAAGAATATATATGCGGAAATCTACGACTTGTATTAAGTGTTATTCAAAAATTCAGCCGCAGAGGTGAAGTGATGGACGACCTTTTCCAAATTGGCTGTATTGGTTTGATAAAAGCCATTGATAATTTCGATATAAATGTTGGTGTAAAATTTTCAACCTATGCCGTACCAATGATACTTGGAGAAATAAGAAGATACTTAAGAGACAATAACTCTATTAGAGTAAGTCGAAGTGTAAGAGACACGGCATATAAAGCTCTACAAGTTAAAGAGGCTTTAACAAACAAACACTCAAAAGAACCCAAAATAGAAGATATAGCAAAAGAAATGGGAATAAGCAAAGAAGCTATTGTAAATGCTTTTGAAGCAATACAAGACCCTGTTTCTTTATTTGAACCTGTTTTTCACGATGCAGGAGATACACTTTTTATTATGGATCAGGTAAGTGACAAAAAGAATTGTGAAAAATTATGGGTAGAAAATTTATCTCTAAACCAAGCTATGAAAAAATTAAACGAAAGGGAGAAACACATACTTGACCTAAGATTTTTTGAGGGCAAAACTCAAATGGAAGTTAGCGAAGAAGTAGGAATAAGCCAAGCCCAAGTTTCACGTCTTGAAAAAAATGCTTTAAATCATATGAAAAAATATATGTAAAAAATTACTCCCATAAATATAGGGAGTAAATACATAAACTTTCGTTTAAATATATATCATCTTTTTTGTCATACCACCATCACTAATGAGATTTGCACCATTTATAAAATCATTTTCTTCCTCACAGAAAAATAAACATGCCCTTGCAATATCAGATGGTTTTCCAACTCTTCCTGATGGATGTTGTTTATGGTCTTCATCTGTTAATCCATCATAATCCTTTACTTCTATCCAACCCGGACTTATTGCATTAACTGTAATAGGTGTCTCCGATAATGATACACAAAGAGTATTTGTTAAAGAAACAACTCCTCCTTTAGAAGCCCCATAAGCTTCCCACTCCGCTTCATTCTGATTATATCTTGTAGATGCAATATTTATTATTCTTCCATAGCTTTCACCTTTATTAGCTTTTATAAATTCCTTTGCACAAATAAAATATCCTCTTAAATTTATAGAAATAACATTGTCAAATTCTTCTGTTGTTATATCATAAATTGATTTATGAAATCCACTTGCTGCTGCATTATTAATTAATATATGTAAAGAACCATACTCTTTTTTTATTTTATCAAACACATCTTTAATTTCTTCTTCTTTTCTTAAATCAACTTTATAACATATAATATTACTGTTTTCAAATTTCTGAGGTTTAATATCCAATGCAAAAACTCTAAAACCCTTTTTGGCAAAAGTGTTAGTAATGTTAAATCCTATTCCTTGTGCGCTCCCTGTAACAACAACATTTTTAATCATTTTTATCCTCCTTATACTTTTCTATATTATATTATAGTATAGCATAAAATAAGCCCTTGAAATAAATCAAGGACTTAAAATTTCTTATTTTAAAATTTCATTAATATCTTCTAATGGTGTTTTTATAGGCTTAATTCCAAAGTTTTCAACAAGGAAATTTAATATGTTTGGAGATACAAACGCCGGAAGAGTTGGTCCAAGTCTTATATCTTTAATTCCAAGATATAATAGTGTTAATAAAATAGAAACTGCTTTTTGTTCATACCAAGAAAGTATCATAGAAAGAGGAAGCTCATTTACATCACAATTAAATGCTTCTGCAAGAGCTACGGCAACTTTTATTGCACTAAAAGCATCATTACATTGTCCCATATCTATAATTCTTGGAATTCCATTTATATCCCCTAGCTCTAAATCATTAAATCTGTATTTACCACACGCAAGTGTTAGAATAAGTGTGTCTGAAGGAGTAGCTTTTACAAACTCTGTAAAGTAATTTCTTCCTGGTCTTGCTCCGTCACAACCACCAACCAAAAAGAAATGTTTAATCTCCCCTGATTTTACAGCGTTTACTATATTTTCTGCAACAGAAAGAACAGCATTATGTCCAAACCCTGTTGTTACACATTTTCCCCCATTTATTCCAAAAAACTCTTTATCTGTATCAAATCCACCAAGCTCTATGGCTTTTTTTATTACAGGAGAAAAATCTTTATCATTTCCTATATGAATAAGACCCGGATAAGATACAACATCTGTTGTAAACACCCTATCTTTATAACTATCTTTAACAGGCATTATACAGTTTGTTGTAAACAAAATGGCTCCTGGAATATCAGAAAATTCTTTTTGTTGATTTTGCCATGCTGTTCCGTAGTTCCCTTTCAAATGCTTATATTTTTTTAAAAGAGGATATGCATGAGCAGGAAGCATCTCTCCATGAGTATATATATTTATTCCCATTCCTTCTGTTTGCTCTAAAAGAAGTTTTAAGTCTAACAAATCATGTCCACTAATTACAATAAATGCTCCTTTTTCTATCTTTAATGAAACATTCGTTGGTTCTGGGATACCAAAAGTTTCTGTGTTAGCTTTATCAAGAAGTTCCATACATAAATAATTTATTTTCCCTGTTTCCATTACTACAGGTAAAAGATCATCTATTCTCATTTTCGCACCTATTAATGGAAGAGCTTTATAAATAAAATTATTTATTTCTTCATTTTTGTATCCAAGTGCATATGAATGATATGTGTATGCAGCAATTCCTTTAATCCCAAATAATATGAGAGATTTCAAAGAACGAATGTCATCTTCTTCATTCCAAAGATTCTTCATATCATATTCACTTAAATCTATATTATTGGTTTCATTTTTTTTACAAGTTAAAAATTTTTTATTTATTTCTGCATCAACTAATTCTATAATTTCAACCAATCTTTGGTCATTAAAATTTACATTTGTTAGAGTTGAAAAAAGACCTTCTAAAATTAGTTTATCGCTGTTATCTGTTCTGCCTGTTTTTTCACATATTTCTGCAAGTTTAATAAGT
>CALWSX010000067.1 GCA_944384285.1 uncultured Lachnospiraceae bacterium | reverse complement strand
TGGCGCGGTGTAAACTGCGCCATTCCTGTTTTGGGTATTCTAGTGCAATATAGTCACTGACTTTGTCCGCAGTAGAAAAAACTTAGTAAAAGAAGCCCTTTATTGTCTCAATGTGCTTATGCCAAGGGACCACCAGGCTCGCAGGGCATACTTATCCAAACCTTTTTGAAATTGGAAGAAGAATGACAAAAAATGAGTTTTTTTAACAGTAAAAACAGTAAAAAACAAAATAGCATTTTACAAAAGCGATATCATGAAAATGATATCGCTTTTTAATAGGTAAACATATACATGTTTTTAAAGTAAAACAAGTACATATAATTTTTACTGTGTGTTTTTGATATAAGTAGATGAAAAATATGTATGATTTTATATGATATATTCTAAGTTTGTTAATGCATGAGATTTTCTTGACTTAAATTTTAAAAATGAAATAAAGAGGGAAATTAAAAAAATGGAATTCCAATCTCTAGCCCTTTACAAAGTTCATGGATTATACGAATCTTTACAGAGTGATAAAAGCAATGAATAATATTACTAATTGTAGATTTAGGGATACCGGTTTTTATATATAATTTATATTGTGTCATATTATTTTTATCAAATCATTCTAAAAGTCGTTTACTTACTGATTTATTTAATTTCAAATAATTCACTACCAAATTTTTATATGTTAATATAAATGATTATATTTATAAGTGAGACAAAAGTTAATTAAAAAGTAAGGAGTTTTTTGATCAATAAGATGTATTTTGTTGGTTATTCTATTTTAACATATAGTTTTTTAAAATGATTGTATCCCTTCAATTACTTGCTTTTTCAAGTTGTTTATTTTATAATTTCATTAATTTTATTTTAAAAAACAAATATGATAGTATATTTATAAGAAAAACAATAATTTTATACTATTTTTTATGAGGCGTTACAATATGCACTATAAACAGCATTTTTATTTAGAAGAAAAACATTGTTTAAATAAAGTTTTTTTATGGGAAAAATTTATAAATTTTAAGAATTTTAATTTTTCCCTGAATTTTTCATGCCTTGCATTATGTTGTCTATTTGGCAGATAATTGCAGGGCTTTTTTTGACACGATAAGAAAATAAAGATAAAATTAAAATATAGTTTTTTAAACTATAATACAAAATTGTTGGCAAAGTATGTATTTTCTGAAATTTTATGAAGAAAAAAATGTATTAAATTTGCTTGATTACTGATTTTGAATGTATAAAAGGAGGTTAAGGAAAATGATGAAACTATTATTCAGTTTTGGTTTACTCATTCTGATTTCATTCTTTTTTCAAATACTGGTTGGATTTAGAACTAAGTACAAGATATTACGATATATTCCTTTATACTGTTTTGGAATAACAATAATATTTGCAATTATTGCTTTATTGAAAGATCCAGGATTTATTATCGGTGGAAATGTGCTTGTTGCAGTTATATGGGTAATGATTGGATTATGTTTTATAGTAGGATATGGGTTAGCTATTATACTTTTTGGTAAATGGAGAAATGGATAATTTTTGTTTTATAAAGTGATATTATGAGGTGATATGTTATGGGAGAAATATTTCAGCAAGACTTAAGTAAGAAAGATATACATCCAGGTGGTCCGTTTATTATACAGATGTTGTTTAAAAAATATGTTGATATGCCCGATAAAGAGAAAATGTTAGATGCTATGGAGAGACATATTGGTGCTGTAGAGTGTTTTTGTCATAATGAAAAAACAGCTGGTTTTGCAGCTCTTGATCATATAGCAGAATTTCAGGACGGTAAATTACCTGTGCAGCTTTTTGTAATGGGGTGTTCCGGTTTTGAGGGTAAGGGATTTGATGATTTTTTGAAAAGTCAGATGTGGGACTGTCAAAACGATAGAGATCGTATTTTTGAGGAATGCAAGTATCAGGTTGTGGCAACAGATATGATGGCAGGGGTACTACCTGTACAGGAAAGAGCAAATTTGGATATGGATTTTATGGAAGCACTTGCGGAATTGTTTCCTAGCTGTGAAGCTTTCTATTTCCAAAATTCAGGCAAACTTTTTTTAGCTGAGGATGTGCGTAAACATCAAATTGTGGGTAGTGACCGATTTATATATTTTGGTGTTAATGTTCGTTTTTTTAATATACAGGGTACAGAAGACATGATGATTGATACTGTTGGTATGAGTACACTGTTTTTACCTGATTTGCAGTACCATTTTCATGACATGGATCCAAACTGGGTTGTAAATCATGCATATAATGTTGCTTCTTATATTTTGGAAAATGATAATCCAATTCAAGATGGTGAAACTGTTGATGGTATAATAAATGGTGGAATGAGCAGTGAAGTAAAATGGAAATGTCAGTATGAAGAATCATTGATCCAGCCAGTAAGAGAAGTTATAGATATAAATATGGGGGAATATGCTTCTGGCAATCGCTGAAATATAATAATACCATAAAAAATAATGTAGAAAAAATATACTAAAACAAAGTGAAAGCAGTATGAAAAAGTAAAGTTCATACTGCTTTTTTTATTAGGTGTTTTAGTATAAAAATGTTTAATAAATTATTTCTCATTTCATTAATAGAAAAAATATTAATTTACTTTTAGGTATAGGTTTTCTTTTGATATATATTTATGTTATTGAAAAAATTTTTCATATTCATAAATTCAGAGAAATGTATGGAGATGATTGAATAGTGTATAACGATAAAAACAATATTTTTATAATTTTATTTTATATATTTTTTGTACCATAAGCAAAAATTTTTCTGCCGGTTTTGTAAATACCTGATATTTTTTCCATGCAAGACTCATTTTTGGTTGAATTTCAACAGAAAGAGGGCGGAAACATAATTTACTTTTTCCAGTTGTATTTATAATGTTATCGAAACAAATTGCATATCCAAGATCTTCTTCAACCATAAGAGAACCATTGAATAGTAAGTTATAACTACCTACTATGTTAAGTTGTTCTTCTTTAAGCCCGAATAATGACGGAAGATTATTATCTCGTAAAATTTGTCTGGATACAATTAAAGGTTTATTTAATAAATCTTCAGGCGTAATAATTTTTTTTAAAGCTAAAGGGTCATTTTTTTTCATCATAACCCCAAAACAATCTACTGAAGGCAAAGTGATGCTGTCATAACGCGTAGAATTAATGTCTCCAAAAATCAGAGCAAAGTCAATAAGTCCGTGATCTAATTCTTCCAATACAGTGGACTTATCTCCACTTATAATATGAAGATGGACTAAAGGACAGTTTTTTCTTAGTTCGTATACTGATTTTACAAGACTTCTTACCCCCTCAGTTTCTCCTGCTCCAATATATTTATCACCTGCAATAGTTTCATCAGAAAGAGAAATTTCCGTTTGTGTTTTCTGCATCAATTCAAGGATTTCTTCTGCGCGTTTGCGAAGAAGCATACCTTCTTGTGTAAGAGTGATTTTTCGGTTGCTTCTAATAAATAATTTTTTACCTAATTCTTCTTCCATATCTTTTAATTGACGTGATAAAGTTGGTTGTGACAAATGCAAAGATTGAGCAGCGGCTGAAATGCTTTGTTCCCTTGTTACAGCTAAAAAATATTTTAAAACGCGAAATTCCATACAAATCCTCCCTTTTATAATTATAAAAATATATATAATTATATCATTTTTATATATGCTTTTAAAGCATAGCAATGTATTTATTATAAGTATTTGTTTTGGAAAAAGTATATTGATATAATAATTAATAAGAAAACAGTAATTAAAAAAAGTAAGACTAATTGGAAAGAATTTTGCTTTTTGTATAGGTTGTCTTAAATAATCATTACTTTGTAATTCAAGATGATGCTGATAGTATTGTACAAAAGATCAGAAAATTTGATGTTATTATTTTTCTTACTTATTTTTATTACTATAAGATGCGTGAACAAATAAAAATTATGTTTCAAAGAATGCAGAAAATTGTTTAAAGGGTTTTATAGAATGTTTTTCAAAAGCTACTTTAAAAAGTTCGTTATTTATGGGCGGTGTAGATACGCAAGGTACAATTATTAATAATACAGGATTATTAAAATCATACGAAATGGGTAAACAAGTTTAAAGGGTGAAATAATTATGATTAATCAAGCAATTTCTATATTAACAGGTCTTATAATGTCAGTTTCTATGACTGGTTGTTCATATAATTCGATGAAAAATGATAATGAAGAAAAAAATGTATCTCAGATACAAGATGTTTCCATTGATGATGAAAATATATTGGAGGGTGAGACATTGGAGAATATTCAAATTACTGTAAACAATATTAATTTTACTGTAACCATGGAAAATACACAAGCCGCACAAGATTTTATTTCTATGTTGCCAATAACATTAGAAATGAAAGAATTAAACGGTAACGAAAAATATTGCTATATTTCAAATTCATTTCCTACAGCTACGTTTAAACCAAATCAAATACAAGAGGGAGATTTGATGCTTTATGGATCAAATTGTATTGTATTGTTTTATGATGATTTTTCTACTTCTTACGAATATACAGCTTTAGGTAAAATTGATAATCCGGAAGGTTTGAAAGAAGCGGTTGGAACAGGGCGCATTGAGATTAATTTTAAGAAAGAATGAGGGGATTTAAATGAATATTATTATATTAAACGGAAGTCCAAGAAAAGATGGATCAACTCAATTTATGATAGATGCTTTTGTAGAAGGTGCAAGTATAAATAATCATAATATTACTGTTGTACCTGTATGTCAAAAGAAAATATATGGTTGTCTTGCTTGTGAATACTGTCACAACGAAGGCAAAGGAACTTGTATTCAAAAAGATGATATGCAAGATATATATCCTGTTTTGGAAGAAGCTGATATGGTTATACTTGCGTCTCCGGTTTATTATCATAGTTTTAGTGGTCAGCTTCAATGTGCTATTAATCGTATATATGCCTTGGATAAACCAAAAAAATTAAAGAAAGCGGCTTTGTTTTTATCTTCCGGAAGTGATAATGTATATAACGGGATAATTTATGAGTATCAAAACTCTTTTTTAGATTATCTTAATCTTGAAAATATGGGCATTTATACAGCTTATGGGCATGAAAATAAGTCTGATGAAAAAAGAAAAGAACTTTATGAATTTGGGTGTTCTTTATATGATGAGAATGTAGAAAATTGTAAGATATCAGTATCAGAATTTTTATCAGAAATGAATAAAGGGAAAGAAGTAATTTCTGGTTCAGAGGTTCATTTATGTATGCATGAATTGGCACAGGAAGCTTTGAAAATCACTAGTAAATTAAATAGTGGATATCATACGCCTAATGAAATAAGACAGCTTTTTTGTCAGCTTACAGGCAAAGAAATTGATGAAACTTTTTCTGTATTCCCTCCATTTTATACTGATTGCGGGAAAAATCTTACTATAGGCAAGAATGTATTTTTTAACAGTGGATGTAAAATGCAGGACCAGGGTGGAATTACAATTGGAGATGGAACACTTATAGGACATAATGTTGTTCTTGCAACATTAAACCATGATATGCAACCTTCAAAAAGAGGCAATATGCATCCAAAACCTATTTGTATAGGGAAAAATGTGTGGATTGGATCAAATGCAACAGTATTGCCGGGTGTAACAATAGGTGATGGCTCAATTATTGCAGCAGGTGCTGTGGTAACAAAAGATGTGCCACCTTTTACAGTTGTTGGAGGGGTTCCTGCTAAAATAATTAAACATATTGAAAAAGCATGAGTACAAAAATAATGTTAGAAATTTTTTATTTTTAAGTTTTAATGTATTTTTTAATAGTTAAAAAGTAATTATATTTACTGGAATAAATAATATGCGGTATGAAATTTTTCATACCGTTTTTTAAATTATATAAAAGAATGTATGTATAAAACTTTAAAAATATTTAATTATATATAGTATTAAAGTTAGTATTATTAATATTAGATATAAAAAATATTGATACAGATGAGGCTTTCTATTAGAAATTTTCATTGACAAAATATATGTTTTGTTGATAAAATAATTTGTGTCGGTGATGGAATTTAAGTTTCATCAAAGTAACTTTTTATTTTTTAATTCTGTCCCGAATAGGGACTTTTTTTACGTAAAATTAAATTTAAAAATAAGACTTTAATTAGAAAAAATTTATTTTAGGAGGTTTTTCAAATGGCAGGAACCATTTCTAGAGGAATTAAAGCACCTATTATCCGTCAAGGAGATGATATTGTAAATATTGTTGTAGATTCAGTTTTAGCTGCAGCAAAAGAAGATAACTTTGAATTACATGAAAAAGATGTAGTTTGTGTTACAGAAGCTGTTGTTGCTCGTGCTGATGGTAACTATGCTACAACTGATGATATAGCTGAAGACGTTCGTAAAAAACTTGGAGGGGATACAGTTGGTGTTGTATTTCCTATTTTAAGCCGTAATCGTTTTGCCATTTGTTTAAGAGGAATTGCAAAAGGTGCAAAAAAAGTTGTACTTATGTTAAGCTATCCTTCTGATGAAGTAGGAAATCATTTAATTGACTTAGATTTACTTGATGAAAGCGGTATTAATCCTTATACAGATGTTCTTTCTTTAGATGAATATCGTAAGGCATTTGGATATATTAAACATCATTTTACAGGTGTTGACTATGTTGATTATTATGCTGAACTTATAAAAGAAGAAGGCGCAGAAGTAGAAATTATTTTTGCAAATCATCCTGAAGCAATTGTTAACTATACTAAAAATGTTATACTTTGTGATATTCATTCAAGAGAACGTTCAAAAAGACGTGTTTTATCACATGGTGGAGAAAGAGTATTTACATTGGGAGAAATCCTTAATGAATCTGTAAACGGAAGTGGTTATCACCCAACTTACGGACTTTTAGGTTCAAATAAAGCTACTGAAAATACAGTAAAACTTTTCCCTAAAAATGCACAGGAAGTAGCTTTAAATATTCAGAAAGAAATATTAAAAAGAACAGGTGTTAAAGTTGAAGCTATGATTTATGGAGACGGAGCTTTCAAAGATCCTGTAGGAAAAATTTGGGAATTAGCTGACCCTGTAGTTGGTGCCGGATACACAGATGGTCTTATTGGTCTTCCTAATGAACTTAAGCTTAAATATTTAGCAGATAACGATTTTGCTGGTCTTTCAGGAGAAGAACTTTCAGAAGCTATTCGTCAACGTATTAAAGAAAAAGAAGGCGATCTTAAAGGTAATATGGTTTCAGAAGGAACAACACCTAGAAGATTAACAGATTTAATTGGTTCACTTTGTGATTTAACAAGTGGAAGTGGAGATAAAGGAACTCCTATTGTATTAGTTCAGAACTACTTTAATAATTTTGCTAGCTAATATAAGTTTTTATAATTTTGATTTTTAAAATAAGAAAAGTCTTGTATATATTAAGTATACAGGGCTTTTTGCTATAAAAAGATAAATATTAATGGAGAAAAACCATGATAAAAATAAGTAAAAAAAATAAAGGTATAATTTATATATTATTATCAGCATTCTTTTTTGCTCTTATGAATATGTTTGTAGCTCTTTCGGGAGACATTCCATTTACACAAAAAAGTTTCTTTAGAAATATAATAGCTTTTATTTTTTCATTGATAATTATTATAAAGAATAATATTAATATTCATATTGAAAAAAAGAACTATTCTATTTTATTTTTCAGGGCATTTTTTGGAACAGTGGGTATATTTTGTAATTTCTATGCTGTAGATCATCTGTTTTTGTCAGATGCAACTATGCTTAATAAATTATCGCCTTTTTTTGCTATTATATTTAGCTTTTTTATATTAAAAGAAAAGCTCAAATTAAAACAGATGGTTATAGTATTAATTGCTTTTGTTGTAATGCTTTTTATTGTAAGACCGTCTTTTTCAAATGTATTAATTTTTCCTTCTTTTATTGGTTTATTGGGAGGATTAGGTGCAGGAGTAGCTTATACATTTGTTAGATTGCTTGGAGAAAGAGGAGTAAAAGGACCTGTTGTTGTTTGTTTTTTTTCTCTTTTTTCATCGGTTGTAACTATTCCATTTTTATTTTTTGATTATACTCCAATGTCAGTTGAACAGTGGTTTTATCTTTTATTAGCAGGGTTTGCAGCAACTGGTGGGCAATTTTTCATAACAGCAGCATATTTTAATGCTCCGGCAAAAGAAATTTCTGTATATGATTATTCACAGCTTATATTTGCAGCAATGCTTGGTTATTTCGTACTTGGACAGATCCCCGATAAATATAGCATTTTAGGGTATATTATAATTATTTTTGCTGCAATATTAATGTTTTTATATAAAAAAAATAATACAGAGTCATGAATATCTGAAAATGAATTATTATACACAAAAACAGAATAAATATAAATATAATTGTAAATAAAAACAGGCTATGAAAATAGCCTGTAAAATTATATTTATATAATTAATAATCTAAACATGCGTCATCAAAGTCGTCATATAGATTAATTTTAACTTTCTTTGTAGAGTTGATTTTCTCTTTTTTAGGTTTTCTAAACGAATCTTTTTCTTTTCTTTTTTCAATTTCTGCTTCAAATTTGATTTTTTTCATTCTGTCGTATCTGTCGAACTCTGTTTCTTTTTTTGACACTTTGGTTTTCCTCCTAAGATATGTTTACACTTGTATTATTATTCAAATAAACAAATATGTCAATACATTTTTTGTTCAGATATATTATTTGTAATAATGTTATAGTTTTAAGATTAACAAATAATATAAATTTTATAATTTGAAATAAGTGTATTAGATAAATAGTACAAAATTGATTATTAGCAATTATACATTAATAATAAATGAATTTTGCTAAATTTTATGACTTTTCTTAAAATATTGTATTAAATGTTTTTTTTGTATATAATTAAAAATAGTTTTTAAAATACAAATTCTAGTTTTATTATATGTAATATAAATATTTTTTTATGTAATTAAATTGATTTTCCAAATTGGAGGCGAAATATGTTACTTGTAATTGATGTAGGAAATACAAATATAGTACTTGGTGTTTATGATGGAGAAAAATTTATAGGAAGTTGGAGAATGACAACTGCTCTTTCAAGAACATCTGATGAAACAGGCTTGTTTATTATGCAGCTTTTTGAACATTCAAAAATTAATTGTAAAGATATAAAAAATGCAATCATTTCTTCAGTTGTTCCTAATATAAATTATTCATTAACTCATGCCATAAGAAAATATTTTAATATAAACCCTATGATTGTTGAATCGGGGATGAAAACAGGTATAAATATAAAGTCTGATAATCCAAAAGAAATAGGGGCAGACAGAATAGTAAATATGGTAGCGGGATATTCAATTTATGGTGGTCCTGTTGTAATAATAGACTATGGAACGGCTACAACTTATGATGTTGTAAATGAAAAAGGCGAATACATAACATGTATAATTGCGCCAGGTATTCAAGTATGTGCGGAGGCTATTTACCAAAGAGCGGCAAAACTTCCTAAGGTTGAAATTAAAAAACCTGATACTATTATTCACAAATCAACTGTGGGATCTCTTCAGGCAGGAATTGTATTTGGAAAAATAGGAGAAACAAAATATATTATAGACCGTTTAAAAAATGACTTGAATTATCCGGATTTAAAAGTCGTTGCTACAGGTGGATTATCAAGAGTTATAGATGATAAATACGAAATTTTTGATATATATGATCCTTTGCTTACTCTTAAAGGATTAAAAATTTTATATGAAAAAAACAAAAAGCCAAAAAAATAAAAAAATATAGGTGGAAATATGAAGATTGGAAATGTAGAACTTAGTAATAATGTATTCCTTGCACCCATGGCAGGAGTTACAGATTTGCCTTTTCGTCTTATTTGCAGACAAATGGGAGCAGGTCTTGTATTTTCTGTAATGGTAAGTGCAAAAGGACTTTTTTATGGAAGTGAGAATACAAAAAAATTAATTGAAATAAATGAAGAAGAAAGACCAGCCGCAATTCAGCTTTTCGGTTCAGACCCACAAATTTTAGCTGATATGGCAAAAAGTATAGAAGATTTAAACTTTGATATTATAGATATAAATATGGGGTGCCCTGCGCCTAAAATTGTCAGAAACGGCGAAGGTTCAGCTCTTATGGATAATCCTAAATTGATAGGTGAAATAGTAAAAGCAGTTGTTGAAAGTCAGAAAAAGCCTGTAACAGTTAAAATAAGAAAAGGATTTTCGTCTCATAATGCGATTGAAGTTGCAAAAATAGCTGAAGAAAATGGGGCAAGTGCATTATCTATTCATGGAAGAACAAGAGGCCAATATTATAGCGGAACAGCCGACTGGGATATTATAAAGGAAGTTAAAAAGAATTTAACTATACCTGTTATTGGTAATGGAGATATTATTTCGCCGGAGACAGCCGAAAAAATGATTGATTATACAGGCTGTGATGGAATTATGATAGGAAGAGCGGCTGAAGGTAATCCATGGATTTTTAAAAGAACAGCTCATTATTTTAAAACAGGAGAAATTCTTCCACTTCCAACTCCGGAAGAAAAATTTGAAATAATGAAAAAACATATGAAGATGCTTGTTGATTTTAAAGGAGAGTTTATTGGAATTAGGGAAATGAGAAAACATATAGCTTGGTATACAAAAGGATTAAAAGATTCGTCAGAATTAAGAGTAAAAGTTAATAAAACAGAATCTTATGATGAGCTTTTAAACCTTATTTCAGACTATTTTAACAGCTTAAAGAAATAATAATTTAGATGTATAAAAATAAAGAATTTTTAATTTTTGTTTAAGTTATTTTTAAAGCTTGTTGTTTGAAAAACTGTTTACTGTATGATATAATTTAATGTAATATTTATGCAAATATTTCTTTTGGTTAAATGAGATTTTTGTGTGTTTTATGAGTTTCTCTGTGAGGAGGAGATTGTTTTGAAAAATAAAGTCCAAGTAAAAATTGACGGTGTAATGGTTACGATTGTCGGTATTGAAAGTGAAGAATATATGACAAAAGTTGCTGAATACATAGATAAAAAAATGGCCGAAATTAAAAAAAGTGATACAGGAAGAAGTTTAAATGTAAGACTTGTTCCTATTCTTGCTTCTATAAATATTGCAGATGATTATTTTAAAGAAAAAAATAAAAATGAAAATTTAAGTTTTATTATAGAAAAGTTAAAGAAAATAAATAAAAATGCAGCTTTGGAATTAAATGATAAAGAAAACTCTTTTTCAAAAGATACAGAACAACAAGAGGTTTTAGACAGTTCAAAACTTTGTACACAAATTTCGCAAAAAGATTTGAAAATTTCTGAGCTTGAAGAACTCATACTTAAATTAAAAAATGAAAATACTAATTTATTATCTCAAAAAGAAGTATTGGAAAAAGAAATTGAAGTATTAAAATATGATAATGAAAAATTAAAAGAAACCTCTAAAAAAGAAGCTGAGGACCTTCATGAAAATATTTTAAATCTTAATAATCAAAACAATATATTAAAAATACAAAATAAAAACTTAAAGGTGTTTTTAGAAAATAATAATATTGATTCAAAAACAGGACTTCCTTTAGAACATGATCTCAACACAACTGTTGAAAACTCTGAAACAACAAATATAAATGAAAAAAATGAAGATGAAGAAAATTTACCCTCGTTAAATTCAAATATTAACAGTGAAACTGATGAAAATGTTAATTTTAATGATGAAATAAAAGAAAAGGAAATATCTTATGATGAGGGAAAAGAAAATCCTATTATAGAAGAGTCTTCTGAAAAAGAAATAGAAAATATACAAGAAGAACAAGAAAAATTAGACAATTTGGATGAAGATGATAAGTCACAAGTATCATCACAAGCTGTTATGAATAAACAAAATGTTTATTATAACAGAAGAAACAATCTTCATCCGCCTAAGAAAAAAAATAAAGGTAAAAGTAAATACATAAGATAAAAAGAAAATAGGAGAAATTTATGATAAATAAAAAACCTGAACTTCTGTCACCGGCAGGCTCACTTGAAAGTGTTTATGCCGCTGTTGCAAATGGTGCAGATGCTATTTATTTAGGTGGAAAGAAGTTCAATGCAAGAAATTTTGCAAATAATTTTGATTTAAATGATATAGAAAAAATATGTGATTTTTGCCATTTAAGAGGGGTAAAAGTATATATTACTGTAAATACACTTTATAAAGAATCCGAATTAAATGAAGTAATTGATTTTGTTGCAAGTCTTTATACAATAGGTGTTGATGCCCTAATTATACAGGATTTAGGTCTTGCAAAAGTGCTTTTTAAATATTTTCCAAACTTTCCTCTTCATGCAAGTACACAGCTTACATCAAATTCACTTAGTGATGTAAATTCACTTTATGAGCTTGGATTTAAAAAGATTGTATTAAGCAGAGAGCTTAATTTAGATGAAGTTAAATATATAAAAGAAAATACTAAAGCTGAAATAGAAACATTTGTGCATGGGGCTCTTTGTGTATCATATTCAGGCCAATGCATTATGAGTAGTATGCTTGGAGGAAGAAGCGGAAACAGAGGACGTTGTGCTCAAACTTGTAGACTTCCTTATAAACTTGTAAAAAAAGGGGAAACTATTAAGGAAGGTTATCTTCTTTCAACAAAGGATATACAAACAATAACAATTCTTCCAAGTCTTATTGAAGCTGGAATAGATTCTTTTAAAATAGAAGGACGTATGAAAACACCTGAATATGTTGCAGGTGTTACTGCTATTTACAGAAAATATATAGACTTATATTTTTCTGATAAAGAAAATTATTCTGTTGACAATGAAGATATAAAAGACCTGTTAAAACTTTTTAATCGTGGAGGATTTAGCGAAGGTTATTATAATTCATACTCAGGTTCTGAAATGATGAGTATTGAAAGACCAAAATCTTGGGGTCTTAAACTTGGATTTGTAGATACTTATAATAAAAAATTACAAAAAGCTACTATAAGAACAAGAGAAGACCTTGTGCCTGGCGATGGTATAGAGTTTTGGACAAAAAATGAACCACATCCGGGAACATATATAAATAGACCTTCAAAAGCAGGAGAAATTATAACTATTCCTCTTAAAAACGAAGTTGAAAAAAATGATGTTATTTATAAAACTTTTGATAAAAAGCTTGATGATGAGCTTAAAAGAAGCTACTCAAAAGATACAAGAAAAAAAGAAATTTTTGCAAAACTTAAAGTAAAAAAAGACGAAAATATGTATTTAAATCTTT
Source organism: uncultured Lachnospiraceae bacterium (assembly GCA_944384285.1). Lineage (GTDB taxonomy): Bacteria > Bacillota > Clostridia > Lachnospirales > Anaerotignaceae > CALWSX01. The sequence continues at coordinate 548 of CALWSX010000067.1, read as the reverse complement.
ATGATAATTTAGGAAACTTTGTTTTTGTAACAGGGGAAACAGCAAAAAAGGCGGAAACAGCACCTTTATCAAAAGAAAAAATTGAATCCCAAATTCTTAAAATGGGATCAACACCATTTAAAATAGTGAATCTTGAAAGTGATGTAGATAATGATATATTTGTTTCCATATCTTCATTAAATAATTTGAGAAGAGAAGCATCTGAAAAATTTGAACAAGCTCTTATAAAAAAATCAAAAAGAGAGTCTGTAAAAAAACTTAAATATCAGCCAAAACAAAACGAACCAATATTTAAGAAGAAGATGAATGTTCTTGTTGACAGTTTTAATAAGTTTAATATTGCAGTAACATACCCTTTAGTAGATTTAATTTACGTCGAATTATATGACGGTATTGAAAAAGATTTTGGAAAAATATCTTCTGTGTGTAAATATGAAGGAAAAAAACTTTATATTGCATTACCTCGTATAAACAGGGATAATTCATATTTAAAAGTGCTTGAAGGTCTGAAAGATTATGACTTTGATGGTTTCCTTGTTAGAAGTATA
>CALWSX010000066.1 GCA_944384285.1 uncultured Lachnospiraceae bacterium | reverse complement strand
CTTATTGCTCTTGTTTGTGTTCTTACTATGGCTGTGCAGGTCCCTGTACCGGCAACGGAAGGCTATATTCATCTTGGAGATGCCGCTATTTTAGTTTCTGCCGTATTTTTTGGTCCGGAATATGGTCTTATTGCAGGAGGATTAGGTTCTGGCCTTGCTGACCTTTTATCAGGTTATCCTCATTGGGTAATTCCTACTTTAATAATTAAATCTGTAATGGGTTTTGCTGTTGGACATATTGCAAAATACAGAGTTAATCATTCAAAATTTTTATGTTTTAATACATTTTTAGCATCTTTTGTTGGAATTGTAATTATGGTTTTCGGATACTTTGTTGCTGGAGCTATTATGAAAGGAAGCCTTATTGTTTCTCTTGCTTCTGTCCCTTCAAATATTGTTCAGGGAGTATCTGGTATGGTTATTTTTGGAGTTGTAGGAACAGCTTTTCACTCCGGAAAAATATACAGACTTATTAATAAGTTTCAGTAAATTTAAAAAGATTTTTATATTTTAAAAGCGTGCCATTTGGCACGCTTTTTTGTTTTATCTGTTTAAAAGGTAAATTGAAAGATTAAGATCTCCGGCAAAAGTAACCCATAAAAGATAAGGTATCTGTAAATATGCTGCAAAAGGACTTATTTTTTTGAATTCTTTAATCATTAATATAATTAATATCCAAAGGAAAACAAGCCATATAAAAGCAAACAAATATAAATTAAATCTGAAAAATATTATTGTCCAAAAGAAGATTACTATAAGCTGTAAAATATAAATTCTTAGTGCCTGTTCAGAATTGTTTCCGCCTTTTTTATATATAATGGCACTGCTTATACCCATTAATATAAAAAGTATTGTCCAAACGATAGGGAAAATATATCCTGGTGGTGACAGATTTGGTTTTACAAGGTTTTCGTAACTATCCATTGTTCCGCCTGAGAAAAATGCTGAAAGAGCTCCTACAAGTAAAGCAAGTATTATTGAAATTATATACGGTTTAGTTTTTTTCCACATAGTCTCACCTCCATATTATGATATGATAAAATTTGTTTTTTCATACATTTAGTAAGTAAAGAATTGGAACCAGATGTATTTTTTGTTCGTTTAATAAATAGATGATGTGTTTAATTTAAAAGGAGGGATTTTATGAAGGATTTAATAATACTTATATGTACAGTTTTGGGTTTTAGCGGGTGTACTAAAACTTTGCCTGAAACAAATGGTGAAAATGAGGCAACAAAAGAACCTGTTTCCGAAGAATCCTTTAAGGGTGAGATTGTAGAAAAATATGATGATTCCTATCTTTTATGTACTTTGCCGGAAGAGGAAAACCTCACAGGACTTTATTATATAAATAATATAAGCAAGGTTTCCGGTTCGGAAGATGTTGAGGTTGGGGATATAGTTGAAGTATATTTTGATGGTGGAATTATGGAAACCTACCCTGCACAGATAGGTTCTGCAAGTTATTTAAAATATATATCTGAAGGAAATGACCTTATTAATTTATATGAAGAAGCTATTGATGATTTATATAGTGTGGATACGGGACTTAACCCTAAAGACGGCGGAATTTTAGCTTTTAATTTTGAAAAAGCTACAAACTTAACAGATGAACAAAAAGAAGCTTTAACTTTTATTATTTCAAATAAATATGGTATGGAGTCCTTAAATGCCAATTTTGATGAACTTTTAGAAATGGGATATATAAATAAGGAAACAAACCATTTTGAAAATGGTATGCTTATTGAAATTTCTGTTACTGAAGAAAATGAAAACGGATTTATTTTCTCTGCGTCTAAATGGGTATCCGGACTTGGAGCATATTTTTTTATGGATTGTAAAGCTACTAAGACAAATGACGGATATTTATATGAAAGAGGTATGGAAGCTATCTCTTAAGAAATTTTTATTTTTTTAAATTGATTATATATTTGACACTTTATCAATTTAATGAGATAATAATCTCTGGAATTTGTATAGGAATATTGGCTATACAAAGTATAACTTAAAGGAGGTACCTTCCATGGCTCAAAAAATTAAAATAACTACGGACAGTACTTGCGATATTCCTGCAAGTTTAAGAGAATTATATAATATAGATGTTTTGCCATTAAATATACATATGGGAGACGGAGTTTATAAAGATGGTCTTGAAATTACTCCAAAAGATATTGTAAAACATGTTGATAACGGCGGTGCTCTTTGTTCTACATCAGCGGTAAATGTTTTTGACTATGAGGAAACTTTTAAAAAGTTTTTAAAAGATTATGATGCTGTTATTCATGTTAATATAGGCGATAAATTTTCAAGTTGTCATCAAAATGCGAGAATTGCCATAGAAGACCTTGAAAATGTATATGTAATAAATTCCGAAAGCCTTGCTATCGGTCAGGGTATGGTTGCTATTTGGGCGGCTGAGCTTTCTAAAACAATGGACGCTGTGGAATGTGTTAAGGTTTTGGAAGAAAGAAAAAATAAAATTGACGGAAGTTTTGTTCTTGAAAAACTTGACTATATGAATAAAGGCGGAAGATGTTCTTCTGTTACTGCTTTTGGTGCAAATTTATTAAAACTTAAACCTTGTATTGAACTTATAGACGGCGAGCTTAAGGTTGGTAAAAAATACAGAGGCTCTATGAAAAAATGCCTTGAACAATATATAAATGACAGACTTTCAGATGTATCCAGAATTAAAGGGGATAAATGTTATTTAATTTATTCAGGTGAAGAATGGTCTTTGGACTTTTGTAAACAGCTTATTGAAGAAAAAGGAATTTTTGACGAAATAGTAACTATGTATGTTGGATGTACTATTATGTGTCATTGTGGCCCAGGAACGGTTGGAATATTTTTTGAAACAGTATAATTATTTCAGAGCTGCATATTGCAGCTCTTTTTTATTTTTAGAACAAGTGATTTTTATGTATAAAAATTTAAGTATGCTGAATAATTTGCATTTTTATACATTTGAATATTATATAAAATATTGCTAAAAGAAACTTTAAAATATTTTAAAAAGCATTTTCATTGTTATTTTTACTAAAAAAAGCAAGGTATGTTTTGCTTATATTTAAAAAATATACATATATATAGGAGTATTATAAGTTATTGTGCAGTATAATCAATGCATAAAAACTTATTTTATACATAAAAAGCAATAAAATATAAAATATTTATGAATATTTATAAATTTGTGCTTGCGTTTTATAAAACATGGTTGTATAATACATTTAAATTAAAAAACGAATTTAAAATTGAATTTAAATTTTGAACGGAGGAAGATATTATGAAAAAATTTACAAAATTACTTGCTTGTGTATTAACAGCGGCAGTTATGGTTACTGCTGTAGGATGTGGTGGAAATACAGAAACTACAGAAAACACAGAAACAACTGAAAACACAGAAACAGCTGGAGAAATTGTAATGGCTACAAATGCTGAATTCCCTCCTTATGAATTCAGAGAAGGCGGCGAAATCGTTGGTATTGACGTTGAAATTGCACAGGCTATTGCAGAAAAATTGGGATATACTTTAAAAATTGAAGATATGGCTTTTGACTCAATTATCCCTGCTATTCAGTCAGGAAAAGCTGATATGGGTCTTGCAGGTATGACAGTTACAGAAGACCGTCTTGTAAATGTTAATTTCTCAGATTCTTATGTAACAGCTTACCAGGCTATTATCGTTAAAGCAGATAATACAGATATTACAGGTCCAGACAGCCTTACAGGCAAAAAAATCGGTGTTCAGCTTGGAACAACAGGTGATATCTACTCAAGTGATATCGAAGGTGCAACAGTAGAAAGATATTCAAAAGGTTTTGAAGCTGTTCAGGCTTTAGAACAGGGCAAAATTGATGCAGTAATTATTGACGTTGAACCTGCTAAAGAATTTGCTAAAGATAATGCAAATATCAAAGTTCTTGATACACCTTTCACAGAAGAAGAATATGCTATTGCTATCGCAAAAGATAATGAAGAATTACTTAACAGCGTTAACGAAGTATTAAAAGAACTCAAAGAAAGCGGCAAATTTGACGAAATTAAAGCTAAATACATTTCTGAATAATTTGTATTAAAGATGACTTAAAGGGCTGTCGTAAAGTCGACAGCCTTTTGTTTAATAAAGCCTTTATTTCGTATGTTAATGAAAGTTTTATTAAACAAAAAGCTTTTAAAAGGGGGAAATATTAATGTATAATCCGGTGCTTCTTGATATGGCATCTACTTTGCAAAACTACAAAGAAAGATTTATACTTAACTTTATAAGTGATGATAGATGGAAATACCTTGTAAATGGCTTTTTTACTACTATAAAAATAGCTTTTTTTGCTGTTATAATAGGTATTGTTCTTGGGTTTTTTGTTTCTATAGTTCGTTCTACTTATGAAATGAACAGAAACGACAGGTCAAAAGGAAAAGTTTATAAAGTTATAATGGGTATACTCAATTTTATTTGTAGAGCATATCTTTCTATTATTCGTGGAACACCTGTTGTTGTTCAGCTTTTAATCATTTATTTTGTTATTTTCCAAAGTGTTTCTATAGATAAAGTTTTGGTTGCGGTTATTGCCTTTGGTGTAAACTCCGGTGCATATGTTGCTGAAATTTTCCGTTCCGGTATTATGAGTATTGACAAAGGTCAGTTTGAAGCCGGTCGAAGCCTTGGATTTAACTATTTTGAAACTATGGTTTATATTATAATGCCACAGGCCTTTAAAAATGTTCTCCCTGCCCTTGGAAACGAACTTATTACTCTTTTGAAAGAAACTTCTGTTTCTGGTTATATTGCTCTTGAAGACCTTACAAAAGGCGGAGATATTATAAGAAGCCGTACTTATGATCCATTTATGCCACTTATTGCGGTTGCTATTATTTATTGGGTTGTTGTTGTAATTATGACATTCTTGGTTGGAAAACTTGAAAGGAGGTTGCGTAACAGTGACCACTGATAATAATGTTTTAATTGATGTAAAAGATCTTGAAATGCAGTTTGGAAACCATAAAGCGGTTGACGGTATTTCAACACAGATAAAAAAAGGCGAAGTAGTTGTTGTTATCGGACCTTCAGGTTCCGGGAAATCTACATTTTTAAGATGTTTAAATTTCCTTGAATATCCAACAGGTGGACATATATTTTATAAAGGTATTGACTTAATTAATACAAAAGTTGACATTAACAAATATCGTCAAAAAATGGGAATGGTTTTTCAGCATTTTAATCTTTTTCCTCACATGACAATTTTGAAAAATATGATTATTGCTCCTATGAAATTACAGGGCAAAAACGAAAAAGAAGCAACAGAACTTGCTATGTCTCTTTTGGAAAAAGTTGGACTAAAGGACAGAGCGAATTCATACCCATCACAGTTAAGCGGTGGACAGAAACAGCGTATCGCTATTGTGAGAGCTTTATGTATGAAACCGGAAGTTATGCTTTTTGACGAACCTACATCTGCTCTTGACCCTGAAATGGTTGGAGAAGTTTTGGAAGTTATGAAAGAACTTGTAAATGACAATATGACTATGATAGTTGTAACTCATGAAATGGGATTTGCAAAAGAAGTTGCTTCCAGAATTTTGTTTATAGATCAAGGAAAAATTCTTGAAGAAGGTACACCTGATGAAATTTTCAATCACCCAAAAAGTGAAAGGCTTAAAACATTTATTAAAAAAGTTTTATAATTTTATAAAAAAACTAAATAAAATTACCTCCGTTGTTTTATTTATGTTTTTAAAATACCCTTCAGATATTATCTGAAAAATTGTTTTGTTATGAGAGAAACCACAAACTTGTTTGTGGTTTCTCTCATTTTTAGCGTAATTAAGATTTTTAAAAATAAATAAGAGCATATCTTATTGATATGCCCTTAAATATGATTTGGATTAGGGGATTTTAATAGTAATATCTGCCTCTTACACCATTACCGTTTGTATAATCTTTGTTATAGCTATTGTCATTTCCTAAACGGCTTAAGTTATTTGTTATATTATCGCCCGTTTCTTCCATTTTATCCATCATGTCATTATTAGTATCTGTTGTACCATTTTCTACATTTGGATTTGTTGTTGTATCATTTGTTGTATCGTTACTTGTTCCACAACCTGAAAATAACATAAATGATAACATCGCACAAGCTATTAATCTTTTCATACGTACCTCCTTGGAAAGTGTATCACTGCAATATTATTTTTGCACATTGGAGTATAATAATACGCATAAAAAATTACCAAATTAGTTTTGGCTCATAAATGTTTTTGGATCCACTGTTTCACCGTTTACTGTTACTTTAAAAACAACATGAGAACCTAAAGAACTTGTATATTTTGTAGGGCTTTCAACTTGTCCTAAAACCTGACCTTTTTTTACATTGTCTCCTGTCTTTACAGCCAAATCATCTTTAAGCTGGCTGTATGTAGCAAGACAGCCGTTTCCGTGGTCTACAACTACTGAGTTTCCAAGTTCATAGCTTTTTGTAATTTCTGTTACAACACCATCAGAAATACTCATTACATCATCGCCAACATTTGCCGCAATACTTACTGAATCGTTTGTTCTGTACTGGTCTAAAGTTTTGTCATAAACAGGTTTATTTTCTGAATAGTCCATTACAATTTTTCCGTCTACTGGTAAAGCGGCAGAAGAAGTGTTTTTATTTTGTTCTATTTCTGTTTTTTGTTTTGAAGTTTCTGAAGTATTTTCAGATGTTTTTTGTTCTGTATTTACATTTTCTGTTTTTTCGCTTTCTTTTGTTTCTTTAGTTTCAGTTTTTACATCATTTGTTTTAGTTTCTTTGTCTGATGTATTTGTTTTTTCTTCTGTTTCCTTTTTCAAATCTGTAAGGCTTGGAGAAGCGTTTTTATTTGAATCAACCACTTCTGCAATTTCTGTTTGTTTTGTTTCATTTTCCGGGGTTCTTGCACGGCTTATTCCGAATATGCCAAGTGCTGCAACACCTATTCCTAAGACACACACACCGATTACTACGGACGAGTATTTAATATTTTTATCATTTTTCATAAATTAACACCTCCGCAGTTATTATTGACTTATAAAAAATCATTTATTCAATTTTTTTAAACGAAATACCTTTATAATAATGAGTTAAAATATCTTTGTATAAACTTCCGGATTTTGCCATGTATTCTGCTCCGTATTGGCTCATTCCTGCACCGTGTCCATAGCCTTTTGTTTTAAAAATTACTTGTCCGTTTTCGCCTTTTTCTATAGTAAAGTTAACTGATCGTAAGCCTAAAATTTCTCTTATAAAGCTTCCGGTTACGGTTTGGTTTCCTATTTTTAAATCAAGTACATATCCGGCATCACTTCTGTTAGTTATTTGTATTTGGTTTATGATATCTTTTTCATTGATATTTAAATCTTTTATATTTTTTTTAAAAATGTCTACAAGCTCTGATTCAGTAAAACTTTTTTCTGAAATATAGTTAGGTGCATATTTGTCACCTTCACTTTCGGTACTTTTAAGGTATGGTAAAGAAGATCCCCAAACATTTTCTGATGATTCGGTCATTCCTCCGCTTGTTGAATGAAAAACTGCAAGTATTGCGTTATCATCATATACCATTATTTCTCCTTTTGTTTCTGATACGGCTTTAACAATTTTGTTATAGTTTTCTGAAAAAGAGTCTCCCCATCTTTTTTTCATTTCCGGTACTGTTATGTAGGCCTGATAAAGGTTATAGCTTCCGTCCTCATTCATTTTTTTGTTATTTTCGTCCTCATCAAATTTTCTGATTGTATATGTTCTTGCGGCAACAGCTTGTGCTTTAAGAGCTTCTTCTTGAAAGCTTGCTGGCATTTCAGCTGCAACAACACCAACTATATAATTTTCAAGGTCATTTAAGTCAACATTTATTTCTGTATTTTCAGATTCATTTGAGGGTTTATAATTAATATT
>CALWSX010000065.1 GCA_944384285.1 uncultured Lachnospiraceae bacterium | reverse complement strand
TTATCTGTATTTTTTATTATAAAATTAATTGTTGTGTCAACAGTTTTATCAATAATAACATTGGGATTATTATGGAGCATAATGGTAAAACGCACATATAACAAATTTAATCAAACATTTAAATCAAAGTATGTTTTACAAACAATTAATAAAATTCCCGGGTTTGATAAACTTGAATACATACCTAAGGGCGGATTTTTATGGGATGACATAAAAAACTCTGCAGTTGTTGCATGTGGAGAAAAAAAATATTATAAAAGTGAAGATTTGCTTTTTGGAGAATACGAAAATGTAAAATTTAAAATTAGCGACGTAATAACAAGTAAATTGGTTTACAGAAATAAAAAATCAAAAGTTGAAGAAATTTTTAATGGTCAAATAATTTGTCTTTACCAATTTGATGATATAAAAGTAAGTAAAGGACATGTACAGATTTTTGAAAAAGAATTTCTGTCTGATATGAGTGGCTGGAAAGCTGAACACAAAATATATACAGAGAACGAATCTTTTAACAGTCGTTTTAATATTTATGCTAGTGATGAACTAAACGCTTATTATATTTTAACTCCACAGCGAATGGAAAAAATTATAAACTTTGCAGATACTATTAATGGTCAAGTGTCACTTGTATTTCGTGATGAGATGCTTTTTGTAGCAGTAAGAAGGGAAAGTATGTTTGATGCGGTTATAAATAAACCTGTATCAAATCAAACAGGAAAAATAATAGAAGATGCCGAATTTATCCAAAAAGCAAAAGAAATTCTTGTTATGTAATAAATTCAATAAATATACTTTTATTTAGTTAAAAAAATTTTGTGTATATTTTAAATCAAATTTATATCATGCAGTTTATTATTGTATATGTTATAAAGCATTTGTGCTTTTAACTATTTATAATATTTCAAAATTTGTTATAAGCCTTTTATTAGTGATTTGTCTTTATTTTCAGATTGAAATTTATAAAGTTTATTTTAATATATTAAATACATAAAAACTAATAAAATGCAAATACTTCTATTAAATAATATTAAACTTAATGGAGGTATAAAATGTCGCTGATAAATAAAAAAGTAGATGATTTTAAAGTAAATGCTTATCATAATGATGATTTTATTGAAATAACAAATGATTCATTAAAAGGTCATTGGTCTGTTTTAGTGTTTTACCCTGCGGATTTTACTTTTGTTTGTCCTACAGAACTTGAGGACTTGGCTAACAATTATGAAAAATTTAAAGAAATTGGTTGTGAAGTTTATTCTGTATCCACAGATACACATTTTGTCCATAAAGCATGGGCAGATACCTCTGATACTATAAAAAAAATTAAATATCCAATGCTTGCTGATCCTTCAGGAAAACTTTGTAAAATGTTTGACGTATTTATAGAAGAAGAAGGTGTTGCACATAGAGGTACTTTTATAATTAATCCAGAATGTGAGATAAAAGCATATGAAATTAATGATAATAGTATAGGTCGAGACGCAGATGAACTTTTACGTAAAGTAATGGCCTCACAATTTGTTGCAAAATATGGAGGAAAAGCCTGTCCTGCAAAATGGAAACCTGGTAAAGAAGCTCTTTCACCTAGTATAAATCTTGTTGGAAAATTATAAGTATATATAATAAACTTAAGGCTGTTTCACGCAAATAAATTTTGAAACAGCCTCAAATTTTAAGAATAATGTAATAAAAAATTTTTTAAATTATATTTTTTTATGGTACTATAAAATATATAATTATTTCAAATTTATGTACTTTTTTAAAAATCTAAAAATAATAATATATCATATAGACTTAATATAGGGGAATAAAAAATGAAAAATAAAAAATTTATTCAAGGAATTATTTTAGGTGTAGTTATAACAGCAATTATTTTTTTATCTTTTGGTAATATGAATTCTTTTGGTTTTTTTGAATCATTTAAAGTTAAAAACAAAATGGATACAATATATAATACCCTTGACCAAAAGTATGTTGATGAAATAGATAAAAAAGATGTAATAGACGGAATTTATAAAGGAATGGCTTATGGAATAGGAGACATATATACTACATATTTAAATGAAGATGAATATCAAGAATTTTTAGAAAGTTCACAAGGACTTTTTGATGGAATTGGGTTAGAAATAACAGTTAATGAAAATAACAACCTTGTTATTGTTGGCATAATGGAAAATGGTCCTTCATACAATTCAGGAATAATGGTTGGAGACATTATTTTAAAAGTTGATGGTCAAGATATACAAGGACTTACAATAAATGATGTTGTTAAAAGTTTAAAAGGTGAAAAGGGTACACATGTAAATGTTACTGTTTTAAGACCAGAAGAAAATAAAGAATATACTTTTGATATTGTTAGAAATGAAGTAAAAATTGATACAATCGAAAAAGGATTATTTGATAACATAGGCTATATTAGAATTATTAAATTTGGAAAAGACACTTATGATGATTTTGTAAAAGCTTATAATGAATTAAGAAACGAATGTGAAGGCCTTATAATTGATGTTAGAGATAACCCAGGGGGACTTTTTGACGCATCTGATAATATAGCTGATTTTCTTTTGCCTGAAGGACTTACTGTTTACACAGTTGACAAAAATGGTACTAGAGAAGATTTTTATTCTGATAAAAATTGTATAGATATTCCATTTTGTATGCTTGTAAATGAAAATAGTGCAAGCGCATCTGAAATATTAGCCGGAGCTGTTTCTGATACAGATGCAGCAAAACTTATAGGTAAAAAAACATATGGAAAAGGGCTTGTTCAAGGTATCTTTGACTTAAATGATGGAACTGCTTTAAAAATTACTATTCAAAAATATTATACGCCAAGCGGAGTATGTATCCAAGGAAAAGGTATAATACCTGATTATGAAGTAGAAAATCCTGTAGGAGCTGATTTCTGCACAGAAGAGGATTATCAGTTCCAAAAAGCTTTAGAAGTAATAAAAAGCGAAATATAATACTAATATACTTTCATAATATAAATAAAAAAACATCGGTAAATACCGATGTTTTTTTATTATTAATCAATTTTACAAATCCAATTATATTTATCTTCAATTTTACCCCATTGAATACCTGTAAGTGTATCATAGAGATCCTGTGTTACTTCACCAATTTTACCACCATTAATTTCGTAAATTTTGCCGTTAATATCAAAGTGTCCGATAGGTGAAACAACAGCAGCTGTACCACAGCCCCAAGCTTCTTCAAGAGTACCTTTTTCAATAGCTTCCATAAGTTCATCAATAGAGAAAAGTCTTTCGTTTACAGTATATCCTTTATCTCTTAAAACTTCGATACATGATTTTCTTGTTATACCAGGGAGAATAGAGCCTGTAAGTTTAGGAGTAACTATTTCACCGTTAACTTTAAACATAACGTTCATTGCGCCTACTTCTTCGATGTATTTTCTTTCTACACCATCAAGCCATAATACCTGAGAATATCCTTTTTTCTCAGCTTTTTCTCCTGCACGTGTACTTGCAGCATAGTTACCACCACATTTAGCTTCGCCTGTACCGCCTCTTACCGCACGTACATCTTCTGTTTCAATCATAATTGTAACAGGGTTAATACCTTCTTTGTAGTAGCTTCCTACAGGAGATGCAATAATAACATATTTAGCAGTATTAACGCTATGAACACCTAAAAATGGATCACAACCAAAAAGAAATGGTCTTAAATAGAGAGAGGTTCCTTCTGAATGTGGAGTCCAGTCTTTTTCTATTGAAACAAAAGTTTTTAAAATATGAAGAGCATCTTCTTCAGGAATTGTAGGAAGACAAAGTCTTTCTGCTGAACGATTAAGTCTTCTCATATTTTCCATAGGTCTGAAAAGCTGAACTTCATTATTTTTTGTTCTGTAAGCTTTAAGGCCTTCAAATATTTCAGCACCATAATGAAAAACTGTAGCGGCAGGGTGAAGTGAAAGATTCTCAAAAGGTACAATCTTAGCATCATACCAACCTTTTTCTTTTGAATAATCCATTACAAACATATGGTCTGTAAATATTTTTCCAAATCCTAAATTAGATTCATCTGGTTTTTGTTTTGGATTTTTTGTAAGCTCAATTTTAATATCAATCATGTTTTTTTCCTCCCTCAAAATTTATCCAAAAAAACAATTAATAATTATATCCGGCTGTTATTGCTTCTAAGTTAGCTTTAAGGAGATCCTGTTTTTTAGGTGGAATAGTAGTTTCCAATACAGCTTTTACAGTATCTAAGTTAAAGTCTTCAAATTCTTTAATTATTTTTCCTAAAAGTACCATATTTGAAAGTTTAGGGTATCCTAAATCAATGGCTATTTTAGTTGCTGGAATATAGTATGCATTAACATCTTCTCTTTTTGATTTTTCTGTTATTAAGGCTGAGTCTATAAATATTTTTCCACCTTTTGAAACTATATCTTCATATTTTAAAAGAGAAGGAAGATTCATTGCTATAAGACAATCAGGTTCTGTAACAATAGGTGAACCAATAGGACTATCACTAATTATTACACTACAGTTTGCTGTACCACCACGCATTTCAGGTCCGTATGAAGGAAGCCAGCTTACTTCTTTATCAAGCTGTAATGCCATGTTAGCTAAAATTTTACCTAAGAATAAAACACCTTGACCGCCAAATCCGGCAATAAGAATTTTATCTGTACTCATATTATAATTCCTCCTTTTCTTTATTTTGGGCTGATCTGTCTTTATATACGCCTAAAGGATAGTAAGGAATCATATTTGTATCGATCCATTTTAAAGCATCGTCAGGTGTCATACCCCAGTTAGTAGGGCATGAAGATAATACTTCAATAAGAGAAAATCCTTTATTTTCAAGCTGGTTTGTGAAAGCTTTTTTAATAGCTTTTTTAGCTTTTTTTACATTAACTACATTATTTACAGCAACACGTTCAAGATATTCAGGTCCGTCAAGTTCTTTAAGCATTTCACAAACTTTTACAGGGAAACCTGCTGTTTTAACATCTCTACCATAAGGAGAAGTCTGTGTAACCTGTCCAGGAAGGGAAGTTGGAGCCATCTGACCGCCTGTCATACCATATATAGCATTATTTACGAAAATAATTGTAATATTCTCATTTCTTGCTGCGGAGTGTACTGTTTCTGCCATACCAATAGAAGCAAGGTCTCCGTCACCTTGGTAAGAAAATACAATGTTTTCAGGATTAGCTCTTTTAATACCAGTTGCAACAGCAGGAGCACGTCCATGTGCAGCTTCAATCATATCACAAGCAAAATAGTTATATGCCATAACAGCGCATCCAACAGGAGCAACACCTATTGTTTTACCTTCAATGCCAAGTTCATCTATAACTTCAGCAACAAGTCTATGTATAATTCCGTGAGTACATCCCGGACAATAGTGCATAGGAATATCTACAAGGGATTTTGGTTTTTCAAATACTATCATTATAATGCACCTCCGTTTTTGTTAGCTTTTTCAATAGCTGCAAGCACATCTTCAGGAGAAGGAATACAGCCGCCTGCACGGTTGCAAAGCATAACAGGTTTTTTACATCTTATAGCAAGTTCAACGTCTTCAATCATTTGACCCATTGAAAGCTCAACAGATATAAATGTATGTACTTTATCTGATAAATCATAAAGAGGTTTTTTAGGGAAAGGCCATAAAGTAATAGGTCTAATCATACCAACTTTAATACCTTTTTCTCTTGCAGAATTAACAGCGTTTTTAGCAACCCTTGCAGCAATACCAAAAGCTACAATACAGATTTCAGCATCTTCTGTAAGGTATTCTTCGTACATTGTTTCATTTTCTTTTATAATTTCGTATTTTTTAAATCTTTCGAAGTTTAATTGTTCAAGTTCTTCAGGAATAAGTGAAAGAGAGTTTACGATATTGTGTTTTCTTTTCATTTGTGTTCCTGTTAAAGCCCATGATGTATCAAATTTTTCTGCTTCTTTAATATCAAGTGAAACAGGTTCCATCATCTGTCCAAGTGTACCATCAGCAAGCATCATAACAGGCATACGGTATTTTCCGGCAAGTTCAAAAGCTTTAACTGTTAAGCTTGCCATTTCCTGTACAGAAGAAGGTGCAAGAACGATCATGTGATAATCCCCATGTCCGCCGCCTTTTGTAGCCTGGAAATAGTCTGACTGTGAAGGCTGAATTCCGCCAAGACCAGGGCCGCCTCTTTGTACGTTTACAATAAGAGCAGGTAAGTCTGCACCGGCAAGATATGAGATTCCTTCACCTTTAAGTGAAATTCCTGGACTTGAAGAAGATGTCATTACAGGTTTTCCTGTAGCTGCAACACCATAAACCATATTAATAGCTGCAATTTCACTTTCTGCCTGTAAGAATGTACCGCCAATTTTAGGCATTCTTTTTGAAAGATATGCAGCGATTTCTGTCTGAGGAGTTATTGGATAACCGAAATAGTGACGACAACCTGCTAATATAGCTGCTTCAGCGATAGCTTCGTTGCCTTTCATAAGAACTTTTTTTGCCATATTATTTACCTCACTTTTCTATTGTAATTACACAGTCAGGACACATAGTTGCACAGAAAGCACAAGCAATACATTTAGATTCATCTGTAATTTCGGCAGGGGAGTGACCTTTTTTATTTATTTTATCTTTTACAATAACAATCAAGTTTTTAGGGCAGGCTGTAACACAAAGTCCACAGCCTTTACACAAATCTGTATCAAAAGTAACTTTTGCCATAACTTTAACCTCCGATTAAAATAATTTTTTTTGTAGACTTAAAGGGAAGAAATCATAATTCGGATAATTTTCCCTTAATTTCTCACAGATATCTTCGTTTACAGAAGTATAAAGCAAAGGAAGATTTGAAAGCTTTAAAAATTCTTCTGTT
>CALWSX010000064.1 GCA_944384285.1 uncultured Lachnospiraceae bacterium | reverse complement strand
ATATTGCAATAATTATGGACGGTAACGGCAGATGGGCAAAGAAGAGATTTTTATCAAGAAAAATTGGGCATAAAATGGGGGCTGACGCACTTGAGAGAATCGTCAAATATGCAAATAAAATAGGTATTAAACACCTTACTGTTTATGCTTTTTCTACTGAAAACTGGAAAAGAAGCGAAGATGAAGTTGATGCTTTGATGAATCTTTTAAGAGATTATCTTGACGATTATATATCTCGTTCTGAAACTGATAATATAAAAATAGATATTATTGGTTCAAGAGATAAACTTGCAGAAGATATTTGCAAAAAAATAGATATTTTACAGGAAAAGACAAAAAATAAAGACGGGCTTAGTTTTCATATAGCTTTAAACTATGGAAGCCGTGACGAAATATTAAGAGCTGTAAAAAAACTTGCAAATGATGTTAAAAATAACAGTGTAGAAATTTCCGATATTTCCGAAGAAATGTTAAGCACTTATCTTGATACAAAGGAAATCCCGGATCCTGAACTTTTAATAAGAACAAGCGGGGAAGAAAGGATAAGTAATTTCCTTTTATGGCAGATAGCATATTCAGAATTTTATTTCACAGATGTATTGTGGCCAGATTTTAAACCAAAAGATTTAGATGAGGCTATAATTAGTTTCCAAAACAGAGATAGACGCTTTGGGGGAAGAAATGAGGTTGTAAAATAATGCGTACAAGGATAATATCGGGTATAGTTATGGTACCTGTTGTTGTAATTTTATTTTTACTTGGGGGTAATTTCTTAAAAGGAGCACTTTTAATAGCTTCTTTAATAGGAATGAATAAATTTTATAAAAAATTTTCAAAAGAAAACAAACCTATTCATTTTGTAGGATATATTTTTGCCGTTATATATTATCTTTTTATGGAAAGAATAAATGGAAACGGTACAGTGTTTTCTATGTTTGTTGCAGCATTTTTGCTTGTTATATTAAGTTTACAGGTTAAATTCCATAAAACTGTTTGTGTAACAACACTTATAACTGTATTTTTTGGTATGTTTTATGTTTCTCTTATGCTTTCTTATTTATATTTAATTCGCAGTTTTGAATATGGAAAATTTATTGTGTGGCTTCCTATTATTGCTGCTTGGGGCTGCGACACAGGAGCATATTTTACAGGCTGTGCTTTTGGAAAAAGAAAGCTTATTCCTGACTTAAGCCCTAAAAAAACAGTTGAAGGTGCTGTTGGAGGAGTTTTAATTGCTACTATACTTGCATTTTTATTTGCCGTAATTACAGAAAAATATGTTTCATTTGATGGATATAATTTCCGTATACTTTGTGTCTTAGCCGGATTTTTCGGTTCTATATTTTCACAGTTTGGAGATTTGTCAGCATCTGCTATTAAAAGATATACTGGCATAAAAGATTATGGAAAACTTATTCCTGGCCATGGTGGTATACTTGACAGATTTGACAGCGTTTTATTTACTGCTCCTGCTGTATATATAGTTTTTAATTTACTTATGTATATAAAATAATATCTGAATATTAGGTATTTATTAAGAGGTGTTTTTTTTGTATAAAAATATAGCGATCCTTGGTTCTACAGGGTCAATTGGAAAACAAGCTTTAGAAGTTTGTGATTTATTAGGAATAAATGTTTGCGTTCTTAGCGCAAATAAAAATATAGACCTTTTGTCTGAACAGATTTTAAAGTTTAAACCAAAACTTGTAGCTGTAACAGATGAGGAAAAAGGTGAAATTTTAAAAGAAAGATTTAAAAACAGAAATTTTGAAATTGTAACAGGGAAAGATGCTCTTTGTGAAGCAGCAACATTTCCTGATTCTGATATTGTACTTACTTCTGTAGTGGGTAACAGTGGTTTGAAGCCAACTTTTCTTGCTATGGACGAAAAAAAAGATATAGCTCTTGCTAACAAAGAGACACTTGTAAGTGCAGGAGAGCTTTTTATGAATAAAGCAAGAGAAAAAGAAATAAAAATACTTCCTGTTGACAGTGAACATTCTGCTATATTCCAGTCTTTGCAGGGAAATTTCCAAAATAAAATAAGACGAATTATTTTAACTGCATCAGGTGGACCTTTTAGGGGGAAAAAACTTGGTGATTTAAAAAATATTACTGTAAAAGATGCTTTAAATCATCCAAACTGGAGTATGGGTCAAAAAATAACCATAGATTCAGCAACTTTAATGAATAAAGGCCTTGAAGTTATAGAAGCAAAATGGCTTTTTGGAGTTGATATTTCACAGATAGAAGTAGTTGTTCATCCACAAAGTATAGTTCATTCTGCTGTTGAATATGAAGATGGTTCAATTATTGCTCAAATGGGTGTGCCTGATATGAAGGTGCCTATTCAATATGCACTTACTTATCCAGACAGATTAAAAAACGGATTTAAAAAATTAAGTTTTGACGATCTGCTTACACTTACATTTGAGAAGCCTGATAAAGAAACTTTTAAATGTCTTAATTTAGCGTATAAAGCTTTGGAAATTGGCGGAACGATGACAACAGTCTTAAATGCTGCAAATGAGTTTGCAGTTTATCGTTTTTTGGATAATAAAATAAAATTTACTGATATACCAAATATAATAGAAACAGTAATGAATGAATATACTGTAAAGTATAATTATGATTTACAGGATTTGCTTGATGCAGACGAATGGGCAAGAAAATTCTGTGAAAAACAATATAAATAGAGGTGTTTAGCATAGGAATATTTACAAACATAATGTCAATAGTAGTACCGCTTTTAGTTTTTTCAATTTTAATTATCATTCATGAGTTTGGGCATTTTATAGTGGCGAAAAAGAGCGGTATAACCGTTTTGGAATTTGCTGTAGGTATGGGTCCAAAGATTTATTCTGTAGAAAAAGGAGAGACAGAATATTCGATAAGGGCTTTTCCTATAGGTGGATTTTGCCGTATGCTTGACTTGGAAACTTCAGAAGGAGACCCAAGAGGTACTTTTGAAAATGCAAGCCTTATTAAAAGAATTGCAGTAGTATTTGCAGGGCCCTTTATGAATTTTTTGTTATCGTTTGTACTTTTGCTTATAATAAATTCAATGAGTTTTATTGCAAATCCTGTTATAAGCGAAGTTGTAATTGATTCCCCGGCTATGGAAGCAGGGCTTATGCCTGGAGACGAATTCAAAGAGATAAATGGTAAAAATATAATGGTTTATGAAGACCTTTCTTTTTATTTATCAGAAAACACAGGCGAAAAAATAGATGTAACTTATGAAAGAGATGGAGAAGAGTTTAATACAACAATTACTCCAAAATTTGATGAAAAAACAAATAAATATATAATTGGCTTTAGTCCAGAAGTTGAAGCAGGTATATTTGCTGATAAACCTGATTCTATAGAAACAACAAGTTTTTCAAATTTGGTAAAGACATCTTTTGGTAAAATGGTGTTTTATGTAAAAATAACAGTATACAGCTTTATTAAGCTTTTTACTTTTGATGTTTCAATGGACCAGGTGGCAGGACCTATCGGAACTGTTGCAATAATGGGAGATCTTTACGAAACTAGTTTACAAGAAAGTATCTTTTATGCAATAGAAAATATGGTTATATTAGGAGCTTTAATCAGTGTAAACTTAGGAATTATTAACCTTTTCCCAATACCAGCTGTTGATGGAGGAAGACTTGTATTTTTATTTATTGAAGCTATAAGAGGAAAGCCAATAGACCCAAGAAAAGAAGGTTTTGTACATTTTTTAGGATTTGTATTGCTTATGCTTTTGGGTATATTTATAGCTTTTAATGATGTTGTTAATTTGATAAAATAAATATGGTATTTAAAAAAGGGAACTTTTTTGGTTCCCTTTATTTTACAAAAAAGAAAAACCGTTTTTAATACGGGAGGATAAGATATGAGAAAAATTACGAAAGAAGTTAAAATAGGAAACAGAAAAATAGGAAATAATAATCCGATTTTAATACAGTCTATGTGTAATACAGACACAAGAGATACCAAAAAAACAATAGAACAGATTTTGGAACTTGAAAAAGCCGGATGTGAAATTATACGTGTTGCTGTTCCGGATATGGAAAGTGCCCAAGCAATAAAAACAATTAAAGAAAATATCCATATTCCTCTTGTTGCAGATATCCATTTTGATTATCAGCTTGCTATAAAATCAATGTTAAATGGCGTTGATAAAATTCGTTTAAATCCTGGTAACATAGGGTCAAAAGATAATATTAAGAAAGTTGTTGAACTTGCAAAAGAAAAAAATATACCTATAAGAATAGGGGTAAACTCAGGTTCTTTAGAAAAAGATCTTCTTGTAAAATATGGAAAGCCAACTGCAAAAGCCTTAGTTGAAAGTGCTTTAAGACATACAGATATATTGGAAAAGCTTAATTTTGAAGACATTGTAATTTCGATCAAATCTTCAAGTGTACCTTTTAGTATAGAATGTTATGAAGAACTTTCAAAAGCTGTACCTTATCCTCTCCATGTAGGGGTTACGGAAGCAGGCACTATTTTTGAAGGTACCATAAAATCAGCTATAGGAATTGGTGCAATTTTAAATAAGGGTATAGGTGATACTATAAGAGTTTCACTAACAGATGACCCTGTTAAAGAAGTACACGTTGCAAAAGAAATTTTAAAATCTCTTAAACTTAGAGATTTAGGCATTGAATTTGTTTCTTGCCCTACATGTGGAAGAACAAAAATTGATCTTATAGAAATAGCAAGAAAAGTAAGAGAAAACTGCGCTGATATTGATAAAAATATTAAAGTAGCGGTTATGGGCTGTATTGTAAATGGACCAGGAGTTGCTAAAGATACTGGGCTACGTATTGGCTGAAGCGAATGACACTGCACTGTTTTTTAAGCA
>CALWSX010000063.1 GCA_944384285.1 uncultured Lachnospiraceae bacterium | reverse complement strand
ACCTATTTCGTCTTCTGAATGAACCGTCATTCTTTGGTTAAGCTTACCTTCTGCAAGCTCTTTTGCCTTTCCTGTAAGTGAAAGTATTGGTATTGTAAGACTGTTTGCAAAAGCGTATCCCATTATGGCTGTAAGTAAAAGAGAAAGAAATACAGCAATTAATATTGTTCTTATTGTGCTTACTATACTTTCTGTAACATTGGTAGCATCTGTTCTTGTATAGACAATATATTTAACATCTTCATTTATTTTTACAGGATATGCATAAGCAATCCATTCTTTTCTGTCTGAATCTTTTTCAGAAGTACTGAAAATATCGTTTCCGTTCATGGCAGAAATTACTAATGATGTATTAAACTCGTCTATTTGAGAAGTTGAAGATGTTGCTAAAACATTCCCTCTGTTATCAAGTATATTTCCTTCAAGTTCTGAATTAAAGTTATTTTTTATGAAATCATTAAAACCTGATTGGAAATCAGCCTCGTCATAACTTAAAACAACCTGTTCTGTTATCTTTTTCGCATATACTGACAGCTGTTCCCTTGTTTTTTCATATTCAGCATTTCTTAAAGATAAAAGTATATATGAGCCGCTTACAATCATAACTATCAAAACAAGGCCAAGATACATTGTAATAAGCTTCCATTTTATGCTTTTAAAACCTTTCATAATACAACCCCATTATTTCCCTCCGAAGAAATATCCAACCCCACGTTTTGTAAGAATAATTTCTGGTTTTGAACAATTATCTTCGATTTTTTCTCTGAGCCTTCTTACTGTAACGTCAACAGTTCTTACATCTCCGTAATATTCATATCCCCAAACTTTTTCAAGAAGAGCCTCTCTTGAAAAAACTTGTGCTTTTTGCTGTGCAAGAAATTTTAAAAGTTCAAATTCTCTAAATGTAAGATCTATTTTTTCTCCATCTTTTGTAACTTCAAATTTATCAAGATCTATTTTAATTTTTCCAAAAGCTATAATATTAGAATTTTTATCATCTGAACCCGCAGCAGAAGTTCTTCTTAAGTTTGCTTTTACTCTTGCCAAAAGTTCTCTTACACCAAAAGGTTTAGTAACATAGTCATCTGCCCCAAGTTCAAGTCCTAAAACCTTGTCCACTTCTTCAGCTCTTGAAGTAAGCATAATTATAGGGACATTTGAAGTTTCACGTATTTTTTTACAAACTTCATAACCATCTAAAACAGGCATCATAATATCAAGAAGAATTAAATCAGGATTTGATTTTTTAAAAACTTCCAAAGCTTCTTGTCCATTTTCAGCTGTCAAAACATTATATCCTTCTTTTTTAAGATTATATTTTATAATATTAACAATATTTTGTTCATCGTCAACAACAAGTATATTTTTTTCCATAGCATACCTCCAAGTATATAAGACTTTTAAAGGGAAGCATCAAAAAGCTTCCCTTTAATTATACTAAATATTCTTTTTATTTTAAAGTGCTTTTACAAAGTTTCAAAAAATTCATCACATGTTTTTCCTTTTTGAATTTCATCAAGTATTTTTAAAAGTCTTTCATATCCTATTTTATCAATTAACTCATAGCTTTTTCTATAAGCAAGACTTTCATCTATTTCAAGAAAATTTTCTTTTAAATCCTTATATGTAATTTTATCAGCAGAACGAGAAAGGTCTTTTCTCCACTCAAACCCTGTAAGACGTTTTTCAAAATAAAGAGCAACACCCTCACTAAACCACAAATCGTAATTTCCTTTTAATTTTTTATCTAAAACAAGATGAGTTATTTCGTGTACAACAGGGCCTTCATTCATAAACCTCTCTATAATATCTTCATCTTTTTCAATCCAGCTTTCAGGATTTAATATGTTTATAAAACCTCCATAATATGCACCCATAGGAGAATTTTTTTCATCAATTAAAAGAATGTCTGCAAATTTTTTCTTAGAATTATATATCACAATATCAATCTTTTCATCACTTATTTTATGATTCATTTCCGAGGATATAATGGGATAATATAAATCTGCCATATCTAAAATCATATCTGAATATTGTTCATCTACTTTTTCATAATAAATATTTGCATATTTACCTTGTTTTGCAATCATATTATTTTCAGCTATGTAAGTATATATTTTTTTATTTATTGTTTTTTTCTCTGGTATAACCAAATTCCCACTTCTTGACATAGTTATTTTTATGTTAATTAAAAAAACAGCCAAAAACACAAAAACTGCAGCACATTTAAACTTCATAAGTATGTCATGCAAAAATATACCTCCATTATCTGCCTAAAAGATATGTAAGTTTAATACCATTATTTTGTTTATCTGTTATAATTTCATAAAGCATTTTAAGCATATCTTCATCTTCAAAAAAAGATGAAAATTGTCTGTAAAATTCTACGTCTTCAAGTTCTTTAAATAAACTTTTTTCAAGTTCATCTTCTAAATCACCAATAACATAATCTTCTATAAAATCATCAGCATCTATCATTTCTTCTGCTGTTAAAACCAAAAATATTTTTTTTAAAAAATTGTAGTGTTTTGCAGAATTCATATAAATATCTTTTAAAAGTTTACTTTCCACCTCGTCTTTTGCTTTAGATACAAGCTTTTTATAGTAATTAATATCTTTTAATTCATCTTTTGCTGACATTTCCAAAAGCTCTAAAAGTTTTTTTTTGTATACATCTGTATCTGTTTCTGATTTTTCTTTTGAAGATTTATTTTCTAAAATTGTTTTACTGTTATATGGATACAAAATTCATCAACTCCTTTGATACAATGTATATGCAAGTATTATTTTTTAATGATTAATTAAATTTTATTTAATAAAATAAAAAATTATATATATTCTTTAATAAAACACAAAAATAAAACCGACATATCTTTTAATATGCCGGTTTAAACATCAATTTATTTTAAAGAGCAAAAAATACATATTCTGTTGGAAAACCTGTTCCCCCATTATATCTCATATAAAAATTATAATCATCTCTTACTGCATCAACCATTCGTGGGATTTTCCATATATCTTCATTACCATGATAAGTACAAATTGCTAACTTTGTTTTATTTTCTTTTATATGCCTTGTACAGCCTCTTAATGCTTCTTGTTCTCCTCCTTCAATATCCATTTTTATAAAATCAATTTTTTCAATAATGTCTTCATCTAATGCAACAGACTCCACTACACTTCCTTTTTCTTCAATATCAAATACTGTCTGTGTATTAGAAGTATCCGCCTTATTTGTATAAAGGTACATTTCACCTTTTTTGCTTGCAACTGCTTTTTGCCTTATTTCTACAAAATCATATTTTGATAAATTTGATTGTGCAATATCTATATTATAAGGGTCTACTTCATAACAATATATTTTTTTACATTTATTATAAACAGAATTAAATTGCATAACTGTGTCACCTATAAATGTACCAACATCTACAATTATGGATTCTTGATTTAATTTTAAAATATCTAAATCAAAATAGTCGCAAAACAAACGTTCTTTTATTTTATCAAGCATTAAATAGTCATACACAAGCCAATATTTTAGAATTCCGTATAATACATATCTACTCCTATAATCACACAAGTTATCATATAACCAGATAAAATCTTCTATATGATCTTTTAAAATTTCTGATCGTTCTTTGGCCATAGTTCCATATCCTGTTTCAAAATCTATATTTCCCCAAAATTTATATCTTTGCGTATAGTTAGATATGCTCTTTCTAAAAGCCTCCGATTGTCTGCTAAATTCATATGCCATTATATCTTCCAACTGTTTTTGAGAATTTCCGTTAATAATATCAATATATTTTGCAAAATTTCTATCAACTTCTACTTGTAATTCTTTATAAGAAGGAAGATTTTTATTTTTTTCAGCTTTCATAAACTCAACTCTCTTAATATATCTTTTACTTATATAGATATTAAAAAAAATTTAATTTATAATCATTTTTTTAAATTCTATGGTGAAAACTTTTATATAGTTATATATACAAAAAGGACAACCAAATAAAAGGTTGTCCTTAATATACTTTTATTTATTTGTAAAAATGCTTATAACATTATTTTCTGCATCCCATTCAAGAGCCACATTAAACAATTCACATAAATCTCTTAATTTGAAATAGTTATTATTATTTATTGTATAAGCTTCTACATCAACTGCAACACCATCTTTTAAAATTCCATTCTGATATAATGTTGCTGTTTTATTTTTTCCGTCGCCTTTTAAAATTTTATCCTGATTGATTAAAGAATAATTTTTACCTGAAATAAGATTAATTATTTGTTTTTCATTATCCCAAGTTACATCAAACTGACTTTCTGAACCTGCAACGGCAATAGCAAAATCACGAAGTTTAAAGTAATTATTTCCAGCTATGTTATATGCTTCAAACTCTATTTTATTACCATTTACAACAACATTTGAATTTGTATAGATAGCCTCTTTATTTTCTTTAACTACTGGTTTTGTTTCTTCTGTTGATGCTTTTTCAATAATAACTTTGCTATTAACTCCACCATCTAAAGGTCCATAATTACCATATACATAATAAACTCCCGGTTCTTTTAATGTATATTTTGTACCCTTCTCAACAGGCTTATCTTCATCAAGTCGATTATACCATTCTTCTTCTGTGTATCCATCTGGAACAAGATATTCTGTTTCAATATATTGCTCATCATCTATTTTATCCATCTTAGAAACACCAAAACCACTTAATTCATCAAGAGCAACTACTTCAACAGTGCCTTGACAATAATATGTATCATCGGCATAACCTGAATTACTTTCTTCTACTTTTACAACATTTGAAATACTCACTTGAAACTCTGCTGTTATTTGTTCATAACCAACTTCATAGTGAGGATAACCATTAATCTTTATGGTTTCCATAGCAAAAGCAGTTGTTGACATAGATGACGCAATTAAAAGTCCAAGAATAACAGATTTTAATTTCATATATACCCTCCTAACAAATTGTACAACAATACCCTTTATGGCAAAATTATATCACAATTTGTTATAACGTCAATACAACAATACTATTAAACCCGCATATTTCAATACTTCTATAGAATAATACACTAATTTTTTGCCTTACATTGACTTTATATAAATATTTTTATTATCGCATTTGCAGTATCTTAGAACAAAACATCTTATTTTATAACAATAGCAAAAAATAGTCACATAATAATAAATTTAACATAATTTATTTTGTAAAATAAAAAGCTTTGGTATCATCAAATTTCTGTTTAAGACTGATATTACCAAAGCATTTATTTATGAAATTTTCATTGTTTCTCTAATAATCTTATTCATATGTAATCATATGCACCTTAAAACTATCATCATTTTTTATATTATGAAATAAGATTTTATTTAAAAATTTAACCTATTTTGTATCAAAAATTACATTTCTTAATGGAATCATCTCTTTATACCATTCATTTTTCTCTCTGTCATAAAACTTAGTATCTGAATTTACTGCATATGGGATCCCGGCCTCTTCCAAATTATCAGTAATAAATTGTGCAAACACAATCTGTTCCTCTACACTATAATCATCTCCATCATTATAATTCCCTGCCATCCATGCACCAACCCATGTAGGTACACCTGTTTTATTTTGCCAGTTAATTGCATAATTTATTTTATCTGTTATTAATTTCTTTTCTTCTTCTGTCCCAGTTGTCCAAAGTTTTCTTTCATTTGTTTTACTTGGTCCAGAAGCATAAAAATGCCATTCTGCCATCAAATAATTATTATGATCTGTAGGGATTTTCAACTCATTAAGATATTCTGAATCCGATCTCATTCTAGGAGAAATTATGATAATTCGTTCTGGATTTGTTTTTCTAATTTCAGTTGTTAATTTTTCATAAAGCTCATTTAATTTTTCAGGATGCTGATTCAATTCATCTGTAGCTTCAATCAACAAATCAAAACTCAATAAATATGAAACATCTTTATATTTCTCTGCTACAGTTCCCCACCATTCAACTACTTTTTTCATATTTTTATCATTTGGCTGGTTTTTAAATTCGTCAGCTTGATAAGCAATAATTGGTATTAATCCATTCGAAATACAGTCTTCAATCTGTTTATCAAGATAGTAAAACAAACTTTCATTTGCATCATCTGAAATTCTGATTCTGACATGCGAAATCCCAGCATTTATAAAATCTCTCACTGTTTGTTCGTTATAATTTTCTCTTCCACTATTTGTTTTTGACCAATCAACATCCATACCCCTTCCAAGCATACTTTGGTACTGTTGTGGGGTTATAGGTGAATTTTCGCTTGTAGTTTTAATTATAATTTGATTTTGATCATTATCCCAATCTACTTGAAAACCAAGTGCTTCTCCCAAATCTCTGAGTTTAAAAAAAGTATATCCTTCAATATTATATGATTCAAACACAACATTTTGTCCATTTACATATATTGCTGAAGTTGTTCTGACTGCATCTGTATTACCTATTTTGTATTCCTCTGAATTTGGTTTAACCGAAGTACTATCATAACCTGAAATAATATTTATACTATTTTCATCATTATTCCATTTTACAGAAAAAGGTTTATTTGAATAATTCATAATATAAGAAATATCTCTAAGTTTAAAGTAATTATATCCATTAATATTATAAGCATTAAGATTAAAATTTTGACCATCAATCACTATTGAATTTATACTACCAATGCAAGGAACTTTTTCATACCCATAACAATTTATATTTGTAAACAAAGACAATAAAAAAACTAGTAAAATCAATTTAATTTTCAAAATCTATTTCTCCTTTTTTATATTAGTATAAATTAAAAACATCTCCAACACAAGACAATATACAATAACAACCCCAATTAATCTACTATATTACAATTAATTAAAAAACTATAATACATTTATTATATTAATATCAAAATACCATAACGGTTTTAAAATATCTTGCAGCAATGTTTTGGTATAAAAAATATATCTTAAGACCTTAAAGAAATTTAATGGTTGCCTTTCTAAATTCATATATTATATTTTTCATCACTAATTTTTACATTTTGTAAATATTAACACTTCTCTTTTGCAAAATAAAACAAATAAACGAAATATACCTCTTAGTATCTGAATATATATTTTTTTCTTATTTTCATCATTGTAATTTTATTTAAGCATTAGAAGTGTATATGTTGTGTACATACCGCATAAATATACAATAATGTTTTTTTACAATTTTAAATTAATATTGAATAAATATACAAAATAACAAAAAAAATTTTATAATATTTGTAAATTATGTAATTACCATTGTATAAAGTTTTAAAAATTATTTTATAAATTTATTGCATAAAATGCATAAATTATGTATAATTATTAAACATATAAAGATTAAAATAATATTCGGGAGGTATATTACAATGATAAAAGCGGGAATAATCGGCGCAACAGGATATGCCGGAAATGAATTGGTACGTATACTTTTGCATCATCCTGAAGTAGAAATAGTTAAAATGACAGCTCACTCTTATGTGGGAAAAACATTTGATGAAGTTTATGAAAACTATAGAGATATAAACAACATGGTTCTTGATGAAATGAATATGGAAAAGCTTGCAGAAGAATGTGATGTAATATTTATGGCTCTTCCTCATGGCGT
Source organism: uncultured Lachnospiraceae bacterium (assembly GCA_944384285.1). GTDB lineage: Bacteria > Bacillota > Clostridia > Lachnospirales > Anaerotignaceae > CALWSX01. Next base: position 6,683 of record CALWSX010000063.1, on the reverse strand, counting down.
TACAGCAAAAGTTGTAGATAAAAACATACTTTCCAAAACAAAAATAATTGATTTTGGCGCAGATTTCCGTATAAAAAATGCTGATACTTATGAAACATGGTACGGAGTAAAGCATGAAGGAAGAGAACTTTTAAAGGAAGCTGTATACGGTCTTTGCGAAGTAAACAGAGATATCATAAAAGGGAAAAATCTTATTGCAAACCCTGGATGTTATACAACTTGCTCAATATTAAGTCTTAGACCACTTGTTGCAGAAGGTCTTATTGACACATCAACAATTATAGTTGATGCAAAAAGCGGTGTAACAGGAGCAGGCAGAGGTCTTACACTTGCAAATATGTTTGATGAATGCAATGAAAGTGTTAAAGCTTATAAAATTGCAAGCCATAGACATACCCCTGAAATTGAGGAACAACTTGGATATGCAGCAGAAAAAGATATCAAACTTACATTTACACCACACCTTATACCTATGAACAGAGGCATACTTGCAACTTGCTATGCAACTCTTACTAAAAAAGTATCATATGAAGATATTAAAGATATATATGAAAAATACTACAAAAATGAGTACTTTGTTCGCCTTACTAAAAAAGGAATTTTCCCTGAAACAAGATGGGTTAAGGGGTCAAACTTTATAGACATAGGATTTGGTATAGATGAAAGAACAAACAGAGTAATAGTTGTAGGAGCTATTGATAACCTTGTAAAAGGTGCATCTGGACAAGCTGTTCAGAATATGAACATACTTTTTGGTCTTGATGAAAAGACAGGTCTTACACTTACTCCTATATTCCCTGCATAATTAATTATAAAAGGAGGAATCTGCTTTGTTTAGTATTATAGATGGAGGAATTACTGCACCTAAAGGCTTTAAGGCAACAGGCAGACATATAGGCATAAAAAAAGTTAAAAAAGATATGTCGCTTATAGTTAGTGATGTCCCTGCCATTGCGGCTGGTGTCTATACTAAAAGCCTTGTAAAAGCGGCTCATATACTTTGGGACCGTGAAATAACAAAAAATGGAGGTACTGTAAAAGGCATTGTTGCCATAAGCGGTAATGCTAATGCCTGTACAGGTCAAAAAGGTATTAAGGACAACCAAAAAATGGCTGAGCATTTTGCAAAGTGTCTTGGAGTAAAAAAAGAAGAAATACTTACTGCCGCTACAGGAATAATAGGTCTTGATATGCCTATGGATACAATTTTAAAAGGCATTGATGAAACATATCCATATCTTTCAAACAAAAGAGAAGATGCAATAAATGCCGCTTCTGGAATTATAACAACTGATACATTTATAAAAGAAATGGCTCTTAAGCTGGATATTTGTGGCAAACAGGTTACAATAGGCGGTATGGCAAAAGGAAGCGGTATGATACACCCTAATATGGCAACAGTACTTTCTTTTATAACAACTGACATTAACATTTCTAAAGAACTTTTACAGAAAGCTCTTTACGAATCTGTAAAGGACACATATAACATGATTTCAGTAGACGGAGCAACAAGTACAAATGATATGGCCCTTGTAATTGCTAACAAAATGGCAGGAAACCCTGAAATTACCGAAGAAGATGAGTTTTATGAAGAATTTAAAAACGCTCTTTGTTTTATGAATGAAAAATTTGCAAAAGATGTTGTTCATGATGGTGAAGGAGCAAGTAAACTCATGGAAGTTGAAATAACAGGAGCTGCAACCGAAAATGATGCAAGACTTCTGGCAAAATCGATTGTAAATGACATACTTGTTAAAACTGCTCTTTATGGTGAAGATGCGAACTGGGGAAGAATTCTTGCTGCAATGGGTGGAAGCGGAGCCTACTTTGATCCTCAAAAACTTAATATATCATTGGAAAGTGATGGAGGAAAAGTTTCTCTTATGGAAAACGGTGAGCCTGTTAAATTTAATGAAAATAAAGCTCTTGCAGTATTGGCTGAAAAAGACATATTTGTAAAAATACAACTTTTTGATGGTAATTACTCAGCCAAAAGCTGGGGCTGTGATTTAGGTCATGAATATGTACGTATAAACGGAGAATACAGGTCAAGAACATGAGTGATTTAACAAAAATACCAGGCATAGGTAAAAATATGGAAAAACACCTTTTTGATATAGGAATAAATTGCATTGAGGATTTAAAAAATAAAGACCCGGAAGAACTTTATAAGCTTTCCTGTATTAAAAACGGAGGATATTTAGACAGATGTATTTTATATGTATACAGACTTGCTGTATATTATGCGGAAAATGAAACACATGAAGCTGAGAAATTAAAATGGTGGAACTTTAAAGACAAATAATAAGGAGGAAATATATGAAGATTATAGATGGTTCAGTTACTGCTGCAAAAGGCTTTAAAGCAACAGGTGCAGCTATTGGCATAAAAAAAGATGTTAAGGATTTAGCTCTTATTTCAAGTGATGTACCCGCCACTACAGCGGCGGCATTTACAACAAACGTTGTTAAAGCCACAAGTGTTACAAGAAACATGGAAATTATGGCAAAAGGCATAAAAATAAACGGTATTGCCATAAACAGTGGAAACGCCAATGCCTGTACGGGAGAGCTTGGTATTAAAAGTAATATAGAAATGGCAGAAGCTTATGCAAACTGTCTTGGAGTTGACAAGGACACTATTCTTACAGCTTCAACAGGCGTTATTGGTGCAACATTCCCTATTGAAACAGTTGTTACAGGTATTAAAAATACATTTCCTAAGCTTGGCAGTAAAAGAGAAGATGCTCTTTTGGCAGCAGAAGCAATTATGACAACAGACACATACAGCAAGGAAGTAGCTGTTGAGTTTGAAATTGGTGGAAAAACTGTTCATATGGGCGGTATGGCAAAAGGCAGTGGAATGATTTGCCCTAACATGGCAACAATGCTCGCTTTTGTAACAACTGACGTTGCTATCAACAAAGACCTTTTAAATAAGGCTCTTAAAGACGATATTACATATACATACAATATGGTTTCTGTAGATGGTGATACAAGTACAAATGATACAATAGTTGTTATGGCAAACGGTCTTGCAGAAAACCCAATAATTGACAAAGAAGGAAAAGACTACGACACATTTAAAGAAGCTCTTCACTATGTAAATGAAAGACTTGCTAAAAACCTTGTTCGTGATGGTGAAGGAGCAACAAAATTTATAGAAGTAAACGTAAACGGTGCAGCTGACGAAGAAAGTGCAAAAACAATGGCAAAATCAGTTGTTAAAAGCTCTCTTGTAAAATCTGCAATGTTTGGTGAAGATGCTAATTGGGGACGTATACTTTGTGCTATGGGCTACAGTGGAGTTAATTTTGACCCTCAGAAAGTTGACATTGTTTTTGAAAGTGCAAATGGCAGTATACTCCTTATGGATAACGGAACACCTATTGTTTTTGACGAAGAAAAAGCAGCAAATATATTAAGTGAAAAAGAAATCACAGTTAATATAAAAATTTCAGAAGGCAATTCAAAGGCTACAGCATGGGGCTGTGACTTGAGCTATGATTATGTAAAAATAAACGGCGACTACCGTTCATGATAATTTAAACTGATATAAAAAAGAAAGAAGGATATAAAAAATGGTTGATAAAAAAATACTTGAAACCTATATCAATAAAGCACATATACTTACAGAAGCCCTTCCTTTCATAAGAGATTTCAACGACAAGACAATGGTTATAAAATACGGCGGAAGTGCACTTATAAATCCTGAAATAAAAGAAACTATAATTAAAGATATTGCTCTTATGAAATTTGTCGGTATGCACCCTGTTATTGTTCATGGGGGCGGACCTGAAATAAATTCTTTCCTCAAAAAACTCGAAATAGAGTCTAAATTTATAAACGGTTTAAGAGTTACAGACGAAAAAACAATGGAAGTTGTTGAAATGGTTCTTGCAGGAAAAGTAAACAAGCAGATAGTAACAGATATAGAACTTAACGGGGTAAAAGCTGTAGGCCTTTCAGGTAAGGACGGTGGAACTGTTATTGCTAAAAAAATAGAATCTGATATTGATTATGGCTATGTAGGCACTGTTGACCATGTAGACCCTACAATGCTTAAATCTCTTATAAAAAGCGATATTATACCTGTAATTGCTCCAATCGGCAAAGATGAACATGGCAATACATACAACATTAACGCCGACTATATGGCTGTTGCCATTGCAGGCGCTCTTAATGCTGAAAAACTTGTATATCTTACAGATGTTCCAGGTGTAATGAAAGATATAAATGACCCATCTTCAATAATAAGCTTTATTAAGGCAAAGGATATACCTTCCCTCATCGATGAAGGAGTTATTTCCGGGGGCATGATACCAAAAGTTGAGTGTTGCCTTGAGGCTGTAAAAGAAGGTGTACGTAATGTCCACATTCTTGACGGTAGAATTAAACATTGCCTTATACTTGAGTTATTTACCGTTGATGGTATTGGTACCATGATAGAAAAAGAATAAAAGACTTTTGGAAAGGATTGATATAAATGACAAAAACACAAGAACTTGCAGCTCGCGGCGCAGAAGTTGTGATGAACACATATAGTAGATTCCCAATAGCTTTTGACCATGGTCAAGGCGTTTATATCTGGGATATGGACGGCAAAAAATATCTTGACTTTGTAGCAGGTATTGCTGTAAACTCCCTTGGCTATAACCATAAAAAACTCTGTGAAAAAATAGCTGACCAGTGCCAGAAACTTATTCATGTTTCTAACCTTTATTACACAGAGCCACAAATTGAACTTGCTGAGATTCTCTGCAAAAACAGTTGCTTTGATAAAGTTTTCTTCTGCAACAGCGGTGCTGAAACCATTGAGTCTATGCTTAAACTTGCAAGAAAATACGCTGACATGAAAAACAAACCTGGTAGAGACATAATAACAATGGAAAAATCATTTCACGGCAGAACATATGGTGCAGTTACAGCCACAGGTCAGGACAAGTACCATAAAGGTCTATCTCCAATGCTTCCAGGCATTAAACACGTTCCGTTTAATGACTTTGATGCTCTTTTAAACACAGTTGATGAAAATACATGTGCAATACTCATGGAACCTATTCAGGGTGAAGGTGGAATAATTCCTGCTGACAAGGAATATCTCAAAAAAGTACGTGCTCTTTGTGATGAAAAAGATATACTTCTTCTTTTTGATGAGGTACAATGTGGCGTTGGACGTACAGGAGAACTTTTTGCATACCAAACATACGGTATTGAACCAGATGCTGCTGCATTTGCAAAAGGTCTTGCGGGTGGTGTCCCTATTGGGGCCATGATGGCAAAAGATAGTGCGGCAAGTGCATTTAAGCCGGGTGACCATGCCTCAACATTTGGCGGAAACAGTCTTGCAACAGCAGCAGGAACAGTTGTTATTAATGAGCTTATATGTGGCGGACTTCTTGAAAATGTTAAAAAACAAGGTACTCTTCTTACAAAGAAATTACTTGAGCTTAAAGAAAAATATGATATTATTAAAGATGTAAGAGGTATTGGTCTTATGCAGGGTATTGAACTTACTATTCCTGCAAGCCCTGTTATATCAGATGCCATAGACAAAGGTCTTCTTCTTGTTGGTGCTGGCACAAATGTAATAAGATTTGTACCTGCTCTTATAATAACTGATAAAGAAATAGAAGAAGCTATGGATATACTTGAAAAGGCTATTGCCAATGCCGTAAAATAATATATTTAATTGCTTTCGGAGGGAATTTTATGAAGCTTGCAACTTGCAGCAAAGACGGTAAAGAATTTGTATGTGTAATAACAAATAATAACAAAGTTGTACCACTTGTTGAAAACGGGTTTCCATATAAATCTATGAATGAACTTATTGAAAAAGCTGATAAAAAAGAGCTTGAAGAGATTTCTAAACTTTCAAATGGGGGAAAAGGAGAAATAAATCTTACAGACATAAAACTTGAAGCCCCTATTCCTGAGCCTAAACAGGATATAATATGTCTTGGAATAAATTATATGGAACACGCTATTGAATCTGCAAGATATAAAAAAGAAAGCTTTGACGGTACAAGGGAATTCCCTGTTTATTTTTCAAAAAGAGTAAGCAGAGCTGTTGCTGATGGGGAATACATAGAAAGCCACGATGATATGATTTCCACACTTGATTATGAGGCAGAGCTTGCCATTATAATAGGCAAAGATGCAAAAAATGTATCAAAAGACGATGCCTTTGATTACATTTTTGGATATACAATTATAAATGATGTAACAGCAAGAGAGCTTCAGAAAAAACATAAACAGTGGTATTTCGCAAAAAGCCTTGATAACTTTACCCCTATGGGACCTTATATTGTAACAGCTGACGAAATAGCGGCACCTCCCGCACTTAATATTAAGTCTTATGTAAACGGCGAACTTAGACAAAACTCAAAAACAGACCTTTTTATACACGATATTCCTTATATAATAAATGAGCTTAGTAAAGGAATGACTCTTAAGTCAGGAACGATAATATCAACAGGATCTACTTCTGGTGTTGGTATGGGTTTTGATCCTCCTAAATTTCTTAAAAAAGGTGACGAGGTTATTTGTGAAATTGAGAATATCGGAAAAATAACAAATATTATTAAATAATCAATTAGCACTAACGTGGCATAAAAAGTTTCTTTTGTTTATTTCACATTTTTTTATTTCAAAGAAAAAAAAAAGCAGCAACATTTCTGTTAC